>DATEOG010000074.1:0-12237 GCA_035274345.1 Gemmatimonadaceae bacterium | reverse complement strand
GGCTGTGGGGGTGCCCGGCGACGCGGCGCGCGCGCGATCGACGAGCATGGCGACGTCGAGGCGAGGTGCGGCGGCGGATGGCGGCGCGCCGTCGAGCGAGCGTGTGTCGGCCCAGCGCGTGATCTGCTTCTCGTAGGTGAGCAGCACCCCGGTAACGGACATGATCAGCACGACGATGCCGACCGTGACACCGGTGCAGAGATGCAGCCAGAAGACGAGCGTGCGGAGAGCTTTCATCGGGTCGACGTACGGACGAGCGCGCGGGGCGGAATCGTGTGAGCGCGCCAGTGGCGCGCTGCTCAGAACGATAGCGCCGCGGTCCATGCAGCGTTGGTGAGCGATGACCCTCTTGACACGTTCACCCAGTCCTCACTACAATGCTCGCCCTGGGAGTCGCGTCCCGATGTTCACGAGTCGATGCACCACGCCACCGGCGTGTGCGTTGGCCCAACCCCGACGGAAGTCCGTGTCGGGCGATCATCGGCGGCGCGATTTCTCGTTTCTGGAGCTCACGGCTGCAACTCGGCACGCATCGGCACGTACTGACGATCACATGACCGCACTCACGCATCTCCACACCGTACGCCCACGGCACGCCGGCGAAGTCCGGCTCGCCGGGAGCTGGTGCGCGCCCGTCGGCGCGATGGGATCCGGTGCACAACCGTCGTTCGACTTCGGTGCCGAGCGCGGCATGCGAATCGAGCAGCCGACCGATCGAAAGCAGCAGAGGAACGAAGTGACGTGCAGCAGAGCGAGCGGGTTCGGCCACCGATCGCTCGACGCGGGAGAAAGAGGTGCAGGGTCCGGGTTCCGGGGGGACGCGCCATAGCGCAATACTCTCCACCATCGGATCGGAGCGGTATGACACGCCCCGCCTGCGCCATGTGCCAGGTGGGGCGTTTTCGTTTCACCGACTTGAAAGAAGTGCAACGACAGAAGTGCAGATCCCTCGCTGCGCTCGGGATGACGGGGGGGGTGTCATCCGGGGCGAGCGCCGCGAGTCGAAGGATCCGCACACCGGCGTTCGATGCCGGGAAGCGCTGTTTGACAACCGATGGTCTGGGAAGAAACACGCAGTACATGCAACACCGTGGAGCGCCGTCGGCCGGCGTGACATGGTGCAATGAGCAGAGGCGAACGCGACTCCCACTGCTCGGAGCACCCGCTGTCACGTCGCGCCGCCGGCGCACCACACTGGGGCCATAGCTCAACAGCGGAGCAACCGGTTGTCGGCCGGAAGGATGCGGGTGCAAGTCCCGCTGGTCTCGTTCGTCGATCGTTTCGTGCAGGCCTCCGGCGCGCGCGCGGTGCTCCACCACCCCGCGCCGGAGGCACGGCACGCGGCGACCGGCACAGATGCCTGCCGTCGTAGCTCAGCGGATCGAGAGCACCTCGCTACGAACGAGGGGGTCGGGAGTTCGAATCTCTCCGACGGCGTCGGCGTAGTCCGTAGGGGGTGGTGTAAGCGGATCGGCACAAGGGGTTGTGAACCCCTGAGAGCGGGTTCGAGACCCGTCCCCCTGATCCGACATGTACCGTCGGCGACGATGCATCGTCGTTCACACGTAGACACCAGCATCGGCGGCGTCGAATCGGGCGCCGAGCGATGCATCTAGACACACGGAAGAGTCGTAGCTCAGTGGGTAGAGCGAGAGAAGTCCCTCGCCGTTCCCTTGTCCGCGACCGCGGGCCGATGGATCGAGGGTTATCTAGCCTCTAGGTCGCGAGTTCGAATCTCGCCGGCTCTTCCGAAGTTGTTTCATGGCGCGCATGGGCTAGGCCGCGCGCCACCGGGTTCCGTAGCTCAGCAGCGCAGAAAAGAGCGCGGCGTTGCCGCACGACTCCCAATGCCCGACGACGGCCGGAGTGTGCGGGGGGACGACGTCGAGACGCGGGTGCGACTCCCGCCGGGCCCGGGCAGCATTTCCCTGTGACGGGCGAGGACCCCTCGCCACCCTCTTCGTCCGCGCCGCATTCACGCGGTGCGGGCCGACGCGCGAGGGTTATCTGGTTCCGATCGGGTTCGAATCCCGACTCGCCCACGTCACACCGCTTCCCTCGAGCGGGTCGCCGCATCTCGGTCATCCCTTTCACGGAACCCCTGGCCTGAAAGCCAGGGACGAGAGCACACACTCATCCGCTCGGATGACTCGGTGGTGAGTGGTGGGTGGTGAGTCGTGAGTGACAGCGTTCGCCGTCACCCACCACTCACAACTCACCACCCACAACCGTTCTCTCCATTCACACTCGACCTCAGGAGGGCGAGCATGTTCGATTTCACGAAGCACGTCTCGACTCGCCTCCGGCATCTCGCGACGCCGCAGGCCGAGCCCATTCCCGGCTCCACGCAGCTTCCCAACTCCGCCGGCGGCTACGCCTGGGCGGTCGATCACTGGACGCGGCTCGACCGCTTCCTCGTGCTCGGCGCCGAGGGCGGGACGTTCTACGTCGGTGAGCGCGAGCTGACGCGCGAGAGCGCGTCGGCGGTGATCACCGCACTCGCGGAGGACGGTGCGCGCGTCGTGCGCCGCACGATCGAGATCAGCGAGAGCGGTCGCGCGCCGAAGAACGATCCGGCGCTGTTCGTGCTCGCGATGGCGGCAGCGCTCGGCGACGACGCCACGCGCTCCGCCGCACTCGCGGCGCTGGGTCGTGTGGCGCGCACGGGTACGCACCTCTTCCACTTCCTGCGCTATGCCAAGGCGTTTCGCGGGTGGGGTCGCGGTGTCCGTTCGGCCGTGGCGCGCTGGTACACGGAGAAGTCCGCGGACGACCTGGTGTACCAGCTGCTCAAGTACCAGGCGCGTGATGGGTGGGCGCACCGCGACGCACTGCGGCTCGCACACCCGAAGGCGCCGTCGACCGAGCACGATGCCCTCTTCCGCTTCGCGACGCGCGGTTGGGAGGCGGTAGCGGGCTCGGAAGCGCTGCGGAACGACGCCGGTGCGCGGATCGAGGCGGTGCAGGCACTGCGTCACATGTCGCCCCTCGAGGCGGCGCGCGTGATCCGCGTGTATCGCCTCACGCGCGAGATGGTGCCGACCGAGCTATTGGTGCATCCCGTCGTGTGGGATGCGCTGCTCGAGCGGATGCCGCTCGGCGCGATGATTCGGAATCTCGGCGTGATGTCGAAGGTCGGGTTGCTGGTGCCCGATGCGGAGGCGACGCGCACGGTGGTCGCGCGACTGGGCGACCGTGGCGCGATCCGGCGTGCGCGGATTCACCCGCTGGCGGTGCTGGCGGCACTGAAGACGTACGCGCAGGGTCGCGGGATGAAGGGGCAGGGTACGTGGACACCCGTCGCGCAGGTGGTCGATGCGCTGGACGACGCGTTTTATCTGGCGTTCGGCAACGTGGAGGCGAGCGGCAAGCGCACGATGCTCGCGCTCGACGTGTCGGGGTCGATGGAGTCGCCGGTGCACGGGATGCCGTATCTGTCGTGCCGGGAAGCCTCGGCGGCGATGGCGCTGGTTTCGGCCGCGGTCGAGCCGAACTATCGGGTCGTCGCGTTCACGAACGGCGCGTATCCGTCGCAGTGGTCGCGTACGCACATCGGGCTCGGGTCCGGGCTCACGCCACTGGCGATCTCGCCGCGCCAGCGGCTGGACGACGTCGTGAAGCAGATCTCGAATCTGCCGTTTGGTGGTACCGACTGCGCTCTGCCGATGGTGGAGGCGCTGAAGCACCGCTGGGCGGTGGACACGTTCGTCGTCTACACGGACAGCGAGACGTGGGCAGGGAGCATCCATCCGGCGCAGGCGCTCCGCGCGTACCGGGAGCGGATGGGGATCGCGGCGAAGCTCATCGTCGTCGCGATGGCGTCGAACGGGTTCACGATCGCGGATCCGGACGACGCCGGGATGCTCGACGTGGTCGGGTTCGACACGGCCACGCCGCAGGTCATCACGGACTTCGCCGGCTGAGTGGAGGGGAGTTGGATCCTCCGCTCGGTCGGCGGATCCATCACCGCGTGGCGCACGGGGAGGTCCCATGCGCCGCGCATCACTTCACTCACATCATGAACCGCTTGTCAGGGTACCTCGAGGAACCTCCGGAGAACGAATACGGAGACTTCTTCGTCGTCGCTGGCGAGAACTTCTGGGGCGCCGTCACGCGCGAGGAGGTGGAACGGATCGAAGCTCAGCTCGACCAGCGGAAGGTGCCGAAGTGGATCGTGTTCCACGACCGTTCGGGCTCACGCTACCGCGTTCTGGCGCGGCGCATCCGCTCGATCATCGAGTCGACCGCCGAGCAGCGCGCGTCGGACCGCCGCTACGAGAAGGCTCGCGAGCGCGAGGAGAAGAAAGATCGTCGTCCGTGGGACGAATGATCGAGCAGGGCTTCCCAGACCATCGGGTGTCAATGCGCGAAGGACACGCAATGACGGGAGACTCGACTACGGTGAATTCGATCCCCACGCGGCACTGAGGGACAAATCACGACACCAGGGCACACTCCCAGCGGTTCCGACTTTCGATTCGTACATTTGCGCTTCCATGCGGCAGCTTTCGGATATTGCCAAGGCTCTACTCAGGGCGCTCGGACGTCAGATGCGTCCGGGCCAGAGCCCGGATGCGTCTCGCTTCGACGCTGCCGTGCTCGATCGGCTTGCGGACCGACGAGAGGCAGCGTTGGTGCCGGAACTCATCGAGATCGCGTTCGACGGTGGCGAGGAGACGAGGCGCGGAGCGCTTCGAGCGCTCGGTGACTGCATCGCCGCAGCGTCCCCTGACGAACTGCTCGAGCTCGACGAGCTGTGTCGCCGAAACTGGTGGTACGAGCGCGACATGGGCTGGCGCACAGTGCGCCCGGGCGACGTCATCGCGCTCGCGGACAAATCCGCTGATCCGGCGCGTACCCTCGGAGTGCTGAGCTTCCATCCCGACGGTCGCGTGCGCGAGCGCGCCGTTCGGCAGCTGGCGGAAGCGACTGCTGGCGCGGAGCTATCTTTCCTCCTGATCCGGCTCAACGACTGGGTCGGCGTCGTCGCGACGGCGGCCGAGCGAGCAGTAGCTCGCCGAATCACGCCGGCCTATGCGGACGCATTCGTCGACAACCTTCCGATCCTGCTGCGGCTCGGAGCGCGGCGACGACGGCCGCATGACGCGCTCATCGCCGCGGCGATCGACCTGCTGCTCGGCGCGGACAGCTCGTCCGCACTGGAGCGTGGACTCGGCAGCTCCGACCGTCGCGTACGACGCACGCTGTTTCGTGCGTGCCTCGAGACGAGCGACCTCGATCGCGCGGCGTTGATCGAGCGCGCGTTGTCGGACGAGGACTCGGTGATCCGCGTGGCAGCAGCACGTCGCGCACGACAGGATCTGTCGCCAGCCGATCTGGAGCGCCTCGCGCCACGCTTGCTGCGCGACCCGTACCCGGCGGTCCGGTCCGAAGGATTGGCCGCGGCCGTGGAGGGCGGCGCGCCAAACGCCGACAGCCTGTTGTTCGCCGCGCTGACGGACCGCAGCCGAACCGTGCGGGAGACCGCGCGATTTTGCCTCCGTCGCCATCGGAACATCGAGGACTTCGCATCGATCTATCGTGTTCGCATCGCCGAGTTGCGGAACGGTGGAAACCGAGTGCGCGGGCTCGCGGCTGCGTTGCTCGGGCTCGGAGAGTCTGGCCGTTCCGCGGACGCGAGCGTGCTCGTGCCATTCCTCGCGGACCCCCGTCCGACGGTGCGAGCCGCCGCGGCGCGCGCGGTTGCGATGCTGGACATCGAGTCCACGCTTCCTCGTCTCGTCGGCATGCTGTCGGATGCTTCGCCCGTCGTGACACGCCAGGTCCGGCGGGCGATCGAGCCGCGAATTGGAAGCGTGAGCCTAGACGACCTCCGGCACCAGATCGCGAAGAGCCCACACGTGAGCGGACGACTCGATGGGCTGCTACTCGGCAGACGCCTCCGGAAGTGGGATGCGATCGTCCTGTTGCTCGAGAACGTGCGAGATCGCTACCCCGAGGTGAGCGATGCAGCCGTGGCCGGAGTGCGCCGATGGATCGTGAATCGCAACGCCAGTTTCGAACAGCCGACCCGCGAACAGCTGCGTGCGCTCCGGTCGGTGCTCGAGCTGCGCGGACCGGCGCTCGACCAGTGGATCCTGAACGAGCTCGATGCGATCGTGTGCTACTGGGAGACGTCACTGCCGACTGTTGCTGAAACGTCCCGACCTCGCTGACGTATGCTGCTGACCATCACAACCACGCACCAGCCGGCGACGGATCTCGGCTACCTGCTGCACAAGAATCCCGCCCGGGTGCAGCGGTTCTCTCTGTCGTTCGGCGAGGCGCATGTCGTGTATCCCGAAGCGTCGGCCGAACGATGCACGGCGGCCCTGATCGTCGACGTCGATCCGGTCGGGCTCGTGCGCGGACGTCGCGGTCCCGAGGGTGAGGGCGGGTTGCTCATGCAATACGTCAACGATCGTCCGTACGTCGCATCGTCGTTTCTCAGTGTGGCGATGGCCGAGGTGTTCGGTACGGCGATGAGTGGCCGAAGCAAGGAGCGGCCGACGCTCGCGGAGGCGCCGATCCCGCTCGAGGCGCGACTGACGTCGGTGCCGTGCCGCGGCGGCGAGACGTTCCTGCGCCGGCTGTTCGAGCCGCTCGGCTACGTCGTGCACGCCGAAGCGGAGGCGCTCGATCCGACGGTGCCCGAATGGGGCGCGAGCCGCTACCACGTCGTCACGCTGACGGCGACGATGCGGCTGTCCGACCTGCTGACGCATCTGTACGTGCTCGTGCCCGTGCTCGATGACGAGAAGCACTACTGGGTGGGCGACGACGAGGTGGACAAGCTGATCCGGCGCGGCGAAGGATGGCTCGCATGGCATCCGGAGCGAGAGTTGATCACGCGACGGTACCTCAAGCATCAGCGCTCGCTCGTGCGCGATGCCGTGGAGCGGCTGATCACCGAGGAGGCGCCGGACGACGAAGAGGCCCCAGCGGCGCGTGACGCCGAGGAGGGCTCGCTGGAGCGGCCGCTCAGCCTCAACGAGCAGCGGCTGGCGACGGTGCTGGGCGCTCTGCGCGCGTGCGGGGCCTCGTCGGTGGTCGATCTGGGATGCGGGGAGGGGCGGTTGCTGCGCCTAGTTCTCGACGACCGACAGTTCACACGCGTCGTGGGAGTGGACGTGTCGTACCGTGCGCTGGAGATCGCCCGTGACCGCCTGAAGCTCGATCGCATGCCCCCGATGCAGCGGGAGCGTATCGACCTGATCCACGGCTCGCTGATGTACCGCGACGCGCGACTGAGCGGGTTCGACGCCGCGGCCGTGGTGGAGGTGATCGAGCACCTGGACCCGCCGCGGCTCGCCGCATTCGAGCGGGTGGCGTTCGAGTTCGCGCGGCCGGCGACGGTGGTGATCACGACGCCCAACGCCGAGTACAACGTGCGGTGGGAGTCGCTGCCGGCGGGCAAGTACCGGCATCGCGACCACCGGTTCGAGTGGAGGCGCGAGGAGTTCGAGCGCTGGGCGCGCGCGGTGGCGGAGCGCTTCGGCTACGGAGTGCGCTTCGCGCCCGTGGGACCGGTGGATCCCGAGGTGGGGTCGCCGACGCAGATGGGGATCTTCACGCGCGAGGGGGCGAATGATTGAATCGGAGCGCGAGGAAGCAACTCGCGCGCAGCGCATCCTCTCCATTCCCGAGCTGTCGCTCGTCGTCCTCATCGGACCGTCCGGCTGCGGCAAGAGCACGTTCGCGCGCACCCATTTCCGCCCCTTCGAGACGATCTCGTCGGACTTCTGCCGAGGGCTGGTGTCGAACGACGAGAACGACCAGTCCGCGACGGCGGCCGCGTTCGAGACGCTGCACTTCATCGTGGCGAAGCGGCTCGAGCGCGGACTGCTCACTGTCGTCGACGCGACGAACGTGCAACCCGAGGCGCGGAAGCCGCTCGTCGAGCTTGCGCGTCGCTATCACGTGCTGCCCGTGGCCATCGTGCTCGATCTGCCGGCACGACTTTGCGACGCGCGCAACCGCGGCCGGGCCGATCGCAACTTCGGCGCACACGTGATCCGGCAGCAGCGAAGCCAGCTCCAGCGGTCGCTGCGCAACCTGCAGCGCGAGGGGTTCCGGCACCTGCACGTCCTGCAGTCGGAGGAGGCGATCGCCGCCGTCACGATCGCGAGGGAGCCGCTGTGGAACAACCGGAAGACCGATCACGGACCGTTCGACATCATCGGCGACGTGCACGGCTGCGCGACGGAGCTCGAGCAGCTGCTCGCCCTGCTCGGCTACGCACTCGATGCCGAAGGGATCTGGAGGCATCCGATGAGGCGCAAGGCGGTGTTCGTCGGTGACCTGGTCGATCGCGGACCCCGCGTGCCGGACACGCTCCGTATCGCAATGAGCATGACCGAGGCGGGCACGGCGCTCGCCGTGCCGGGAAATCACGACCTCAAGCTCGTGAAGAAGCTGCGCGGCCGCGACGTTCGAATCTCGCACGGGATGGCCGAGTCCCTCGCGCAGCTCGAGCAGGAGTCGCCCGAGTTCCGCGAGCAGGTCGCGACGTTCCTCGACGATCGCGTGAGCCACTACGTGTTCGACGGCGGGCGGCTCGTCGTCGCGCACGCGGGAATGAAGGAGGAGATGCAGGGGCGCGGCTCCGGCCGCGTGCGCGACTTCGCGCTCTACGGCGAGACGACGGGCGAAACCGACGAGTTCGGGTTGCCGGTGCGGTACAACTGGGCGGCCGAGTATCGAGGGAAGGCGGCGGTGGTCTACGGCCACACACCAGTTCCGCAGCCCGAGTGGCTCAACGGCACGATCAACATCGACACGGGCTGCGTATTCGGCGGCCGCCTCTCCGCACTGAGATGGCCCGAGCGCGAGCTCGTGAGCGTCGCGGCGCTGGCGACATACGCCGAACCGGCACGTCCCTTCCTTCCCGCCGCGGTACAGGGATCGGAGCTGGCCGTGCAGCACCTGCAGGACGACGTGCTCGACCTATCCGACGTCGCCGGCAAGCGCATCGTCACGACGCGGCTGCACCACAACGTGACGATCCGCGAGGAGAACGGGATCGCCGCGCTCGAGGTGATGAGCCGATTCGCGGCGAACCCGAAGTGGCTCGTCTATCTCCCGCCGACAATGTCGCCCTCCGAGACGACGACGCACGACGGCTACCTCGAATATCCGACCGAGGCGTTTTCGCATTTCCGGAACCAGGGTGTGCCGCGCGTGATCTGCGAGGAAAAGCACATGGGCTCGCGCGCGGTCGTCGTCATCTGCCGCGACGAGGAGGTGGCGCGCAAGCGGTTCGGCGTCGTTGGCGAAGGGATCGGGATCGTGACGACGCGAACAGGGCGTCGCTTCTTCGAATCGATCCACACCGAGCGCGAGATGCTCGCGATGGTCGCCAACTCGATCGGCCGTTCGCAGGGATGGGAGCGGCTCGCCACCGACTGGATGGTTCTCGATTGCGAGTTGATGCCATGGTCGGCGAAGGCGCAGGAGCTGATCCGGAACCAGTACGCTGCGGTGAGCGCCGCGGCGAGTGGCGCCCTGCCGCCGACCGTGGCCGCGCTGCGTGCCGCACGCGATCGCGGTGTGGAGGTCGGTGAACTGCTGGAGCGACTCGAGACGCGTGCGAGCCTGGTGGCGCGGTACTCGGACGCCTACCGGCGCTACTCGTGGCCGGTGCAGTCCGTGGGCGACCTCCGACTCGCGCCGTTCCACGTGCTGGCGACAGAAGGCGCGGTGCACACGGACAAGGATCACCTCTGGCACATGGAACAGGCGACGGCGATCTGCGCCGCGGACGACTCGGGCGTGCTCTTCGCGACGGCGCACCGAATCGTCGAGCTGACGGACGCGGCGAGCGAGGCCGAGGCCACGGCATGGTGGGAGGAGATGACGAATCGAGGCGGGGAAGGGATGGTCGTGAAGCCGCTCTCGTTCGTCGCGCGCGGGCGCCGTGGACTCGTCCAGCCGGCGGTGAAGTGCCGCGGCCGCGAGTATCTGCGGATCATCTACGGGCCGGAGTACACGCTGTCAGAAAACCTGGAACGGCTACGCAAGCGCGGGCTGAACGCCAAGCGATCGCTCGCGTTGCGCGAGTTCGCACTCGGCATCGAGGGTCTCGAGCGGTTCGTGCGGCGCGAGCCGCTGCGCCGCGTCCACGAGTGTGTGTTCGGAGTTCTCGCTCTGGAGAGTGAACCCGTGGATCCGAGGTTGTAAATTTACCGCGTTCCCGCGTCCACCGCGCGCGCCCCCTTCGCCGGGTTGGTGACCGGGGGCGGCTCCGCACCCCGCAGCGCCATCTGCCCGCGCCGCGAGTAGTCGATCGACTTGGCGAGCACGCGCGCCCCTTCCTGATCGGCGTGGAACCCCATCGAGTTCTCGGCTTCGATGAAGTCGGCGAGGAACTGCGCCTTGCGCTGGTAGTCGCGCGCCTTCGCGATCGTCGCCACCGAGCTGTCGCGCGCGACCTGGGCCGCGATCTCCTTCGCGAGCTGGAGCACGGCGTCGATCGCCATGTTGCGCATCTCGAAGGTGCGGTCCTGGATCGTCTCGACGCGCGCTCTGAGCTCGTCCTCCGACCACTTGTGGCAGGTCTGGCAGGCGCGGTTGATGTTGAGTACGGGGCTGCGCACGTGGTGGTCGCTGATCTTCATCGCCCCTTCGCGCTTGTACGGCATGTGACAGTCGGCGCACGCGACGCCGGAGCGCGCGTGGATTCCCTGGTTGTACATCTCGAACTCGGGGTGCTGCGCCTTGAGCACCGGCGCACCGCTGATCTTGTGCACGAAGTCCTTGTGGCCGGTGGAGTCGTAGTAGGCGAGGATGCTGTCCACCGTGAGGCCCTTGCTCCACGGATACACGAGGCGCTTCTCCGGCCCCTTGAAGTAGTACTCCACGTGGCACTGCCCGCAGACGAAGGCGCGCATCTCCTGCCGCGTCGCCTGCACGTTCACGTCGTAGTTGGCCACACCCTGGCTCGCCTTCAGCGCGCGCATGCCTTCGATGAATCCCGGGCGCGTGACGCGAAGCTGCATCGTGCCCGGGTCGTGGCAGTCGATGCACGACACCGGATGCCGCACCTGCTTGCGCGCCTCGAAGTAGGGCATCGGGTTGAGCTTCTCGAACCCCTTGATCAGATCGCCGTTGCCGGCGCGCGTGTAGGGGACGTACATCGAGCCGTGGCAGTGCAGGCAGGTGCCCGGCTGCTTGGTGACCTTCTGCCGCTCGGTGAACTCCTGGTCGTCGAGCATGTAGGCGTGGCCGCGCTCCTCGCGGAAATCCTGAGCGAAAGCGTAGCCCGCCCAGAGCTCGCGAAGCCGCGGATCTTCCTGCAGTCGCGACTGCGCGACGACGGAGCGTGGGTCGGCCTGCGACGGCGTGTGCGGCTCCCCCTCGCTGCCGCCGTAGCGGGTGCGCTGCTGATCGACCGTCTTGCGGTAGTCGTCGTACTGGAGCGGGAAGTTCTTCCCCCAGACCGCCGGATCGTCGGTGGTGTCGTCCAGCGCGACGACTCTATAGAAGGGGTTCCGCGCCTCCTGCTGGTGCTGGAAGACGCTGGTCAACAGCAGAGCGATTCCCACCGCGGCGAGCGCGCCGGCCACTGCGGCGAGGACGAGCCAGCGGGTGCCGAAGCGACGACGCCTCGGCGACTCTGGCGACTCGGGCGGATCGGTGTGCTCGGTCATGACGTGAGGGTAAGCGGGGCGTGTCCGTCGGGCCGCCCCGCACTCGGAAAGCGTCGCGCGTTGGGCGCGGCGAAGTGGAGGGTGCGCATCATCGCACCCAGTGGCCGACGTACCGGTGGCAGCGGATGCACGACATGCGCTCGCCGGCGCGCGCACTCGCGTCGTGCGGAGGTGACGCGGGCGCTCTTGCGCCCCCCTGCGCCGCGAACCGCACGGGAGCCGTCGGGCGCGACGCGACCTGGTCGATCGCCTCGGTGATCTCGGAGTGGCAGGAGCGGCAGGCGTTCTCGGTGACGCGCCGGTTTCCCTCGGTGATGCGGAGCGGATCCGGATAGCCGCCGAACGTGAAGTAGAACGAGTGCCAGAACCCGTTGCGCGCCTTCACGGCGTACTTCGGGATGAGTGCGTGCGGCGTGTGGCAGTCGTTGCAGGTGGCCACGGTGTGATGGCTTCCCTTGGTCCACGCGGCGAAGTGCTCGCTCATCACGTGGCAGTTCGCGCACGCCGCCGGATCGTGCCCGAGATACGCGTAGCCCTTCGCGTAGCCGAAGGTGAACAGGCCGAGGCCGGCAGCCGCTCCGATGAGGAG
>DATEOG010000073.1:0-2029 GCA_035274345.1 Gemmatimonadaceae bacterium | reverse complement strand
CGACACCGAGCGCGACGGTGCTTCGTGCACCGTCGCCACCGCCCGTGTACGGCGCATGTACCCGTCCGGTCGACGGCGCCTGCGTGTGCAGGAACAGCGTACGAGCTTGCCCATCCGGCTCGGTCGCTCGGACACGTGTCGCGGTGAGCCCGGCGTTCATCGCGCCGGCGAGCGGTACGGCGATGTCGGCGCCGTGCATGAGCAGCGCGGCGACGATCAGCGCGATCATCGAGGGCGCGAGGGCGAAGGTGCGGCGCATGAGCGTCACACCAGGATGTACCGCGCGCCGAGGTGGGAAGTTCCGGCAGAACCGGCCGCGTGCGGCCCGCGGCCTCAGGACTCTGGAAGCTTGTTCACGCTGGCGGAGACCAGTGCGGCAGCGGTCATGAGCGATCGCAGAGCGTCGTCATCCATCTGCTCCCACTGGTCGGGAATTCCCACGAGGCGACGTTTTGCCGCGTCGGATTGGAAGCAGAGCCAACCCAGGGCGAGCTCCTCCCGTATCTGGACCGTGCTATGCCGCTGCGCGCTCGGGTGAACGTCGTAGATCGTCCAGAGCACGCCGCTGTCGTCGTGAACCTCTCGTAGTGCCATGGGAACCCTTCACCGACGATGTGTAACGTGGCGTGCCACTCCAGCCTGCGGATATCCGCCGCGACCGATTCTACGGATATGCAGTGTAGTGCGATGCCGGCGGGGTGCCAGCGGAAGTTTTCTCACGGCGCCACCGGGGACCCGGCCGGAGCCAGATGACGATGAGACCGCAGTTGGCGCGGCCGGCATACTCGAGCGGAGCGGCCGCCGCGTTCTTGTAGAGTTCGATCCCGGCGATCTGCACAGGAAGCACGTCGTCGACCGCCTGCCCGTCCACACCGTCGATCACCACGTTCGCTTCACGGCACGGATGCGTCCCCGGCGGATCGTAGTCCGTCTCCCGCATCGGCACGCGGCGGCCGCGTCCCATCATCACGTAGCCGCCGAGCAGCGGAATGAGCTCCGACGTCTTCTTCGCCTTGGTGCGCTGGATGTCGGCCAGCGTCATGAAGCGGCCTTGCAGGTTGGTTTTTCGGTTGTACTCGAACTCCGCCAGCTTCGCGCGTGAGGCGAGCACGCGGACGGAGTCCAGCTCGACGGCGCGCGTCATCCGCACGATGACCTCCAGCCGTCGATCGGAGCGCAGGTCCAGCACGTGCTCGGCGAGCGCATATCCAAGACGTCGCACCAGCAGCAGTTGCGTTCCCGCGGGAAGATCGCCGAGGACGAATCGACCGTAGGCGTCGGTGAGCGTCGAGCTTTCGGCGTGACGCACGCGAACCTCGGCACCCGGCAACGGCGCTCCGGATGTGGTGCGCACGATGCCCGCCACGCTCGCCGTGCCCTTCAGCAAGACCTCCTCCCGCGGCGAGTCCTTGCCAGTCCTCGCATCGGAAGGCGTCGCGGCCGCGCGCCGATCGAGCGAGTCGAGCGCCGCGATGGTCGGCGCGGAAGCGACGCTCAACGAGAAGTCGCGCACGACGGCACCTTCCGCCGGTGTGACGCTCACCTTGGTGGCGACGCTCGCGCGCCCGTCATGCTGGAGCTGCAGCTCGATCGATGTGGTCGCCGGTATCCCGCACAGACGATATTCACCGGCCTGACCCGTCTCGACGACGGCCTGCTTGCCTTGTGACACGACCTGTTTCGTCTTGCCATCGACCGCGAGCTCGGTCCACGCCGCGACGACGTGCGTACCCGCCAGCGGCGCTCGGGTCTCCGCGTCGATCACGCGCCCCGCGATCACGGCCTTCTCCCGTCCGAGCGACAACCCCGGGCACACGATGTCTCGCAGCTCTTCCCCCGTGGGAAGCGAGTAATCGGCGCGCGTCGACTGGCGGGCGAAGATCACCACTTCCCCCGGCGGGAGCGTGACCTCGAGCGAGTCGAGTGTCGGATGACTCACCTGAACCATGTAGCGTCCCGGTGGCAGCGACGCGAGGTGGTAGCGACCACTCGAATCGACCGTGGCCGTCACGGTCGTGCTGGCGGAGGA
>DATEOG010000072.1:0-5547 GCA_035274345.1 Gemmatimonadaceae bacterium | reverse complement strand
GAGCGGATCGCGGCCGTCGCGACATTCGATCACGCGAGCGGCCCTCACTCGGCTCGCGCATTGGCGTTCGTCCGCGCGGAAGCCAAGCGGCGAGGATTGCGCGTGGTAACGGGCCGCATGCCGTCCGGCGCGGACCGGTCGAATGGGCTGGAGGCGATGTGGCGATCGGCGCGCCAGCGCTTCCTCCTTCGAGCCGCCGCGGCGCACGGTGCACGGGTTGCCACCGCGCACACACGCGACGATCAGGTGGAAACCGTGCTGCTGCGGACGATGCGCGGCGCGGGCGCACGTGGACTGGCCGGCCTCGCTGCGCCCGGTCTCTTCACGCGACCCTTCCTGAACGTCTCCCGAAAAACGCTCGAGCGGTACGCCGGGGCAGAGGAAGTCACGTGGGTGGATGATCCGAGCAACGCGCGACCGGACTTCCTGCGCAACCGGGTGCGCCTCGAGCTGCTCCCGGCGCTCCGGCGCGCCGATCCGAAGATCGACGAGGCGATCCTGGCGATCGGGGAACGTGCCGCTCGCTGGCGCGCCGATTTCGAAGTGCTCGTCGACGTGGCGGTGCGGCTCCGCCGCACCGAGGAGCACACGATCGTGGTCGGTGCGTCGGAACTCGAGGGCTACGACCGTGATTCACTGAGCGTGCTGTGGGGTGCGCTCGCGGGGCGCGTCGGCCTGGCGCTCGACCGACGCGGAACCACGCGCTGCGCGGCGTTTACAATGAAGAGACCGAGTCGTGGAACAATTCCCCTCTCGGGTGGCTGGCAGTTGGAGGCGGTCCGCGACGAGCTCGTGCTGCGCCGCGTTGCGCCGGTGGCCATGGGCGAGTCCATGCTCCCGGATGAAGGGGCGCTGACGTGGGGCGCGTTTCGCTTCTCGAAGGGGAACCGTCCTGCAGACGACGAGTGGAGTGCAGAGCTCGCCGGTGGGGCGCCGGTGGTGGTTCGTCAGTGGCGAGCGGGCGATCGATTGGCGCCGTCGCGGGGGCAGGGGCGGCGACGCGTGACGCGATATCTGTCCGACGCGCGCATCGCCGGGAGTGAACGGGCGGGCTGGCCGGTGGTGGTACAGGGGGAGGAGATCGTCTGGATTCCAGGAGTGCGCCGCAGCGACGCGGCAACCGTTCGGTCCGGACGACCGACTCGGCACCTCGTGTGTGAGCGCGCCCACGGCTGACCCTCGACTCGAGGGACGAACGCTTCGTCGCGTCGTCTATGATGCAGCGGAGATCGGGGCCCGGGTGCGGGAGCTCGGTGCAGAGATCACGGCGGCGTATCCCGACGGCGATCTGCTGGTGCTCGGGCTGCTGAAGGGAAGCTTCATCTTTCTCAGCGACCTGGTGCGCCAGATCAACCGGCCGCTGCACGTGGATTTTCTGGTGGCGTCGAGCTACGGCGATGCCACCGTCTCGAGCGGCAACGTCCGGCTGGTCTACGATCCGGAAACCAAGCTCGAGGGAAAACACATCCTGTTGGTGGAAGACATCGTAGATACAGGCAGGACATTGAATCGCCTGATGGACCTTTTACGGGCACGGAACCCGCGTTCCCTGGAGATCTGCGCCCTGCTGCACAAGCACATCGCCGAAGAGCTCAAGTACGATACGAAGTTCGTGGGCTTCGACGCACCACACGAGTTTCTGGTCGGATACGGGCTGGATCACGCCGAGAGCTTTCGGCACATCCCATACATCGCGAGCCTGCTGTAGATGCCAGTGCCAATGTCGCCGAAAAACGGCAACAAGAACAACAACAAGGGCTTCAATTGGGGGCGCTTCTCCAAGACGCTCTCGTTCTGGGTCTTCATTCTGTTGATCCCCGTCGTGCTCATCCAGCTGGCCGGTCCACGGTCGGAGGCGACGACGGAGATCAACTACACGGAGTACAAGACCCAGCTCGCCAAGGACAACATCAAGGAAGTGACGGTGTCGGCCGGCAAGAACATCACCGGCACCTTCCGCCAGCCGACGGTCGTCGGTCAGAAGACCGCGAAGCGGTTCAGCCTGCAGCTGCCGGTGGCGAACTCGCAAGCCGAGATCGACCAGCTGACGACGCGCGGGGTGACGATCACGGGGACGGACGCTAAGCCCAACCTGCTGAGCGTCGTCGTGAGCTTCCTGCCGTGGCTGCTCCTGATCGGATTCTATCTCTTCCTCTTCCGCCAGATGCAGTCGGGGGGCGCGAAGGCGTTCTCGTTCGGCAAGTCGAAGGCGAAGCTGCTCACGGGCGACACACCCAAGGTGACGTTCGCCGACGTGGCTGGCGCCGACGAGGCCAAGCAGGAGCTGCAGGAGATCATCGAGTTCCTGAAGGACCCACAGAAGTTCACCAAGCTGGGTGGCCGGCTGCCAAAGGGCTGCCTGCTGGTCGGACCGCCGGGCACGGGCAAGACGCTGCTCGCGCGCGCGGTGGCGGGTGAAGCGGGACGTCCGTTCTTCTCCATGTCGGGCTCCGACTTCGTCGAGATGTTCGTCGGCGTGGGCGCGAGCCGCGTCCGCGACCTGTTCGAGCAGGGCAAGGCGCACGCGCCGTGCATCATCTTCATCGACGAGATCGATGCAGTTGGGCGGCACAGGGGCGCCGGCCTTGGCGGCGGCCACGACGAGCGCGAGCAGACGCTCAATCAGCTCCTCGTCGAGATGGACGGCTTCGAGAGCAACGAAGGCGTCATCCTGATCGCGGCGACGAACCGTCCCGACGTGCTCGACCCGGCGCTGCTGCGTCCGGGCCGGTTCGACCGGCAGATCGTCGTGGATGCTCCCGACCTGCGCGGCCGCGAGGGAATCCTCAAGGTCCATCTCCGCAACAAGCCGGTCGGCGACGACGTGAACATCACGACGCTCGCGCGTGGCACTCCGGGGATGGCCGGCGCCGATCTCGCCAACCTCGTGAACGAGGCGGCGCTGCTGGCCGTGCGCCGCGAGCACGACAAGCTGTACATGGTCGACCTCGAGGACGCCAAGGACAAAGTCATGCTTGGCGCCGAACGGAAGTCGATGGTGATGAAGGAGGAGGAGCGCCGCCTCACGGCGTATCACGAGGCCGGTCACGCCCTGTGCGCGATGAAGGTGGCCGGGAACGATCCGCTGCACAAAGTGACGATCGTGCCGCGCGGCCGTGCGCTGGGACTCGCGTTCACGCTCCCCGAGGACGACCGCGTCTCGATCACGCGCCTGCAGCTCGAGGCGATGCTCGTGATGACGTATGGCGGCCGCACGGCGGAAGAGATCGTGTTCGGCTACGACCGGGTGACCACGGGCGCGTCGAGCGACATCCAGAAGGCAACGAGCATCGCGCGTCGCTACGTCACGCAGTGGGGGCTGTCCGACGCGATCGGACCGATCCTCGTGGGCGACAATGAGCAGGAGCTGTTCCTCGGCCGGGAGATCCAGCACCGGCGCGAAGTGTCGGAGCAGACGGCGCAGCTCGTGGACGCCGAGGTGAAGCGCGTGATCACCAATGCGTATGACCGCGCGAAGTCGGTGCTCTCCGAGAACCTCGACCTGCTCCACACGATGGCGCAGGCGCTGCTCGAGCGCGAGACGCTGACGGCGGAGGACATCCGCATGATGGCGCGCGGCGAGAAGCTTCCGCCACTGTCGCGCGGCGGATCGACGTTGACGCCTCCCGCGCCGCCGGTGATCCAGAACCCGGTGCACGAGCCCCGTCGCAATCCGCCGCTGCTCGGCGGACCGGAGCCTTCGCCGGCTTGAGCGGGCGCGTGAGTTCGTGAGTTGGATGGTTGATTAGCTGGTCGGTTGATTGGTGAGTTGACGGCCCTGGCGACGAACCAGCGTGGAGATCCCTACGAGGGGCTTCCACGCCGGTAGTGACCAGGGCCGTTCGGTTCACTAACTCACCCTCCAACTAACCAACCAACCAACTCACCGCCTTTCTGGGCGTTATCTTCCCGCCATGACCTCCTCCTGGCGCGTGCGCGGCCGAACGCTGTCGACGGAGCGGCCGCTCGTGATGGGCATCATCAACGCGACGCCGGACAGCTTCAGCGACGGCGGGTTGCTGCGCGGCATCGACGATGCCGTCGCCCGCGCGGAGGAGATGGTGGCCGAGGGGGCTGACATTCTCGACGTGGGCGGCGAGTCGACACGCCCACAGGCGCGGGCCGTCGACGCCGATGAGGAGCTGCAGCGCGTCGTGCCGCTGATCGAAGCGCTGGCGCGCCGTTTACCTGACGTCACGCTCTCGGTCGACTCGGTGAAGAGCGTCGTCGCGCGTGCGGCGATCGACGCGGGCGCGTGCATCGTCAACGACGTCTCGGGCTTCCGCCTCGATCCGGAGATGGCGCGCACGTGCGCCGAGCGCCACGTCGGCGTGGTGTTGATGCACTCGCGGGGAACCGTTCAGGAGATGGCGAGCTACGCGTACGCCGAGTATGACGGCGACCCGATGGATGCCGTGCTCCACGAGCTGCGCCAACGCGTCGAGGACGCGCTGGGGCAGGGGATCGACGAGCGGAGCATCGCGGTGGATCCGGGGATCGGCTTCTCGAAGCGGAGCGAGCACTCGCTTCGCGTGCTCGCGTCGCTGGAGCGATTGACGGCGTGGGGATATCCGGTCGTCGTCGGCGCCTCGCGGAAGCGATTCGTGGGAGAGCTGAGTGGCGTCCCGGAGGCGTCGGCGCGGGTTCATGGAAGTGTCGGTGCGGCGATCGCCGCGTTCGAGCGTGGTGCGCGCATCCTGCGAGTCCACGACGTCGCCGCGACGCGGCAAGCGCTGAACGTCGCCGACGCCGTGCGTCGCGCCACTGAGGGGATGGCGACACGATGAACGGTCTCGCTCCACTCAGCGTGCTTCATCCGGGCTGGCGCGACGTCGTCGAGATACTCGTCGTGGCGTACGCGTTGTATCGCGTGCTGCGGCTGTTTCACGGCACGCGCACGCTGCAGATCGTCAGCGGCATGGGGATCCTCCTGGCGATCTACACCGCGGCGTGGATTCTCAAGCTCGAGATGATCACGTATCTGCTCGGCTTCGTGTTCCAGTACGGGGCGATCGCGCTTCTCGTCGTGTTCGCGCCCGAGCTGCGCGCCGCGCTGGCGCATCTCGGACAGGCGCGATTCGCCGGCCTGTTCCGACAGATGGAGCAGCGCGAGGTGGCGGAGGAGATCGGCGAAGCGATCGAGCGTCTGAGCCGATCCGGAATCGGCGCGATCGTGGCGATCGAGCGCGAGGTGCCGCTGGACAGCTACCTGGAGTCAGGATCACCGATCGAAGCGAAAGTCTCGGCCGACCTCCTGACCACCATCTTCACTCCGTACTCTCCGATGCACGACGGTGCGGTACTCGTGCGCGGCGACACCATCATCGCGGCGAGCTGCATCCTTCCGCTGTCCCAGAAGTCGATGATCGATCGCACGCTCGGCACGCGCCATCGGGCCGCCCTCGGTCTGAGCGACGAGACGGATGCACTGGTCGTGGTGGTGAGCGAGGAGCGCGCGACGGTCTCCGTCGCCGAGCGCGGTCAACTGTTCGTGGACCTGTCGCTCGCCGACGTGCGCGACATTCTGGCGGGACGCGCGCCGCAGCA
>DATEOG010000071.1:0-3503 GCA_035274345.1 Gemmatimonadaceae bacterium | reverse complement strand
GTCAGAAGATCAAGGACGTCGCTCTCATGGACGTCGCCGTCATCGCTCGCGGCGGTGTGGCGCCGGGCAACCTCGAGCGCCTCGAGGAGCTCCTGCTCGAAGCCGACATCGGGGTCCCCACCACCCTGCGGCTCGTGGAGGACGTCGAGCGACTGGCGACGCGCGGCTTCGTGAAGTCGCAGGACGAGTTCCTTCGCGCGCTCCAGAAGGGGATCTCCGAGGCGCTCGGATCCGGCAACAGCGATCCCGCGCTCAGGCTTGCCGCGTCACCGCCGTCGGTCATCCTCGTGGTCGGCGTGAATGGCGCGGGGAAGACGACTTTCATCGGCAAGCTCGCGTCGAAGCTCCGGCGCGAGGGCAAACGGGTTGTCGTCGCGGCCGGTGATACCTTTCGCGCCGGCGCCATCGATCAGCTTCGCGTGTGGGCCGAGCGTGCGGGTGCGGAGTTCATCGGTGCCGAGCCGGGCGCCGATCCGGCCGCCGTCGCGTTCGATGCGGTGGACGCCGCGGTTGCGCGGCGCGCTGACGTGCTGATCATCGATACGGCGGGCCGCCTGCACACGAGCGAAGGGCTGATGACGGAGCTCAAGAAGGTCGCCCGCGTCATCGCCAAGCGCATGCCGGATGCGCCGCACGAGACGCTGCTGGTGCTGGACGGGACGATCGGCCAGAACGCCGTGCAGCAGGCGAAGATGTTCGCGGCCGCCGTGCCCATCTCCGGACTCGTCGTGACGAAGCTCGACGGAACGGCGCGCGGCGGCGTCGTCGTCGCCGTGCACGAAGCGCTCGACGTCCCCGTCAAGTTCCTCGGGGTCGGGGAGGCGAGCGACGATCTGCTCGTGTTCGACGCGTCGGAGTTCGCGCAGGAGTTGCTGGGCGAGGAGTGAAGCGCGACGCCCCGCGGCAGACGCGTCTTCGCCTCGACACGCCGGTCACCTACCTCAAGGGGGTAGGGCCGGTGAGAGCGGAAGCGCTCAAGCGGCTGGGGGTCGTGCTGGCGGGGGATCTG
The DNA here is from genome assembly GCA_035274345.1 of Gemmatimonadaceae bacterium. Lineage (GTDB taxonomy): Bacteria > Gemmatimonadota > Gemmatimonadetes > Gemmatimonadales > Gemmatimonadaceae > AG11. The sequence continues at coordinate 2,494 of DATEOG010000071.1, read as the reverse complement.
CTCTATCACATCCCGCATCGCTACGAGGACGCGAGCACCATCTCGACGATCGCCTCGCTCGAGCCGGGAATGCAGGGCACCGTCGTGGGCCGCGTCATCTCCAAGGGCGTGCTCCCGACGCGGAAAGGCCTGCGGATCTTCCAGGCCGTGCTCAAGGACGACACGGGGCTGATCGAGGTGTCCTGGCCCGGCCAGCCCTTTCTGGACCGCACCATCGCGAAGGGTGATGCGCTGCTGGTCAGCGGCAGCGTGCGATTCTTCCACGGACGCCAGCTCCAGCCGCGCGAGTTCGTCAACCTCGGCGACGAGGACGACGCGATCGCCGAAGGGATGGTGCTCTCGGTCTATCCGGCGACGGAGGGGCTGTCGTTCAAGGTGATCCGCGGGATCATCGACGCGCATCTCGACGAGTTGCTCGCGCTCGTCACCGAGTACTTGCCGCCTGACGTGTTACGGGGCGCGGCGGTGCCCTCGATCCGTGACGCGCTGCGCATGGTCCACCGCCCGTCGTCGCTCGGCGAGGCGATGGAGGGTCGCGCACGACTGGCGTTCGAGGAGCTGCTGTTCGTACAGCTGCTGCAGCAGCGCGCCAAGGCGCTCGCTCGCGAGGCGAGGCGCGGCATTCGCTTCGAGAACAGACGGCAGCTCACGACGCAGCTCCGCGAGGCGCTGCCGTTCACGCTCACGGGCGCGCAGTCGCGCGTGTTGCGCGAGATCTTCGCCGACATGTGCAGCGAGCGCCGCATGCAGCGCCTGTTGCAGGGCGACGTCGGCAGCGGCAAGACGATCGTGGCGCTGTTCAGCGCGCTCCTCGCGATGGAGAACGGCTTCCAGGCGGCGATCATGGCCCCGACGGAGCTGCTCGCCGAGCAGCATTCGCGGTCGATGGGTCGGCTGCTCGCGCCGCTCGCGGTCGAGCCGCTGCTCGTGACCGGCGGCCTGCGCGCGAAGGCGCGACGTGACGTCGCGGCGCGGCTCGCGGATCCAGCGCCCGCGCTGGTCGTCGGCACGCATGCGCTGGTTCAGGAGGCGACCGCCTTCGCGCGACTCGGGCTCGCCGTGGTCGACGAACAGCATCGCTTCGGGGTCGAGCAGCGCAAGGCACTCGGCGCGAAGGGGGAGGCGCCGGACGTGCTGCTGATGACCGCTACGCCGATCCCGCGCTCCCTCGCGCTCACGCTGTACGGCGATCTCGACCTCTCGATCATCGACGAGCGGCCGCCGGGCCGGCAGGCCATCACCACCGCGCTCCGCCCGGAGGGCGCGCGCGAGCGGGTGCTGCAGTTCGTCGATCGTGAGGTGGCGAAGGGGCGGCAGGCGTACGTGGTCTATCCCGTCATCGAGGAATCGGAGAAGACCGACCTCAAGGCGGCGACGACGATGTACGAGCTGCTCGCCAAGGGGGCGTTCAAGGACCGTCGCGGCGCGCTACTGCACGGACGCATCCCGGGCGAGGAGCGCGACGCGATCATGCGCCGCTTTCGCGACGGCGAGATCGACGTGCTCGTCGCGACCACGGTGATCGAGGTGGGAATCGACGTCGCCAACGCCACCGTGATGCTCATCGAGCATCCCGAGCGATTCGGCCTCTCGCAGCTCCACCAGCTGCGGGGCCGGGTCGGTCGTGGCGCCGAAGCCTCGTACTGCATCCTCCTCGGCGACGTGAGCCCCGAGACGAAGCAGCGGCTCGACGTGTTCGTCGGGAGCGACGACGGCTTCGAGATCGCGCGCGAGGATCTGCGGCTGCGCGGGATGGGCGACTTGTTCGGGGAGCGGCAGAGCGGCGTTGCGACGTTCCGCGTCGCCGACCCGCTGCGCGACGAGCTGCTCAACGAGACGGCGCGCGACGCGGCGGACCGCCTGCTCGCCGACGATCCCGAGCTGGAGTCGCCGGCCAACGCACCGATCCGTCGCGTGCTTGGCGAGCGCTACGCTCGTTCCCTCGAGCTCTTTCGCGTCGGCTGAGCTACGGGCGCGGTCGCGCGAGCCGACGGCGGATGCGATCGAGCTCCGCGTTCGCCTTGCTCAGCTCATCTTTCAGGCGCGCAATCTCATCGTCACGCGCCTTGTCCTCCGGACGCACTGTCGGAGCCGGCGGAATCGCGGCAAGAGCGGCGTTGCGCTGCTCGAGCGCCACGCCGAGTCTGCGCAGCGCCCCCGCCTCAGCCCGATGCGTTCCCGCCGGCGCCGTCGCGAGATACGACTCCAACATCGTGATGGCTTCGCGCACCGCCGCCGCGTTGCTCGGGTCGAGCCTGAGCAGCGCACGCCAGTAGGTGACCTCGGACGCCTCGGGAGACCCAGGGTAGCGCTGCGCGAACGCCGACAGCTCGCGGTCCGCCTCGCTCGCACGCGACTCGTTCGCATCGGTGATTGCTCGTGCGTACACGGCCGGCCATTCGGATTGAGCCGTCGGTGCAACTGGCTTCGGCGGGGTAGCGCCCGTCGCAAAACAACCCGAGCCGACGAGGAGCACGACCAGGGCGAATGCGAC
>DATEOG010000070.1:0-5854 GCA_035274345.1 Gemmatimonadaceae bacterium | reverse complement strand
AGAAGCTGCCGCTCGTCGTCGCGCAGCGCTTCGCTCAATCGGCCGGCGAGACGCTCGAGCACGCGCGGAAGTGGCGCGCCTTCCCACTCGGGGCCGTGGCTGGCGCGCTGCATCTCCTCCGAGCAACCGGCGGCGGATTCGCCGGCGTGCGCGACGCCGGTGTACGCCGCGCGCGCCGCCTCCGACACGACGCGCCGCCGCCGCTCGCTGCCGCGCTTGCGGTTCAGGAGCTTGTGGCGCAGTGCGGAGAGCAGATACATCCGCGGGTTCTGCGGCAGCGGTGCGCTGCGCGTGATGAGCTGGATCGCCACGTCGTCGAGCAGCTCGCTCACCAGCTCGTCGCGCTCCGACGCGGCCACGCCGGCTCTTCGCGCGTAGTCGAGCAGGATGCGGTGGAAGCGCTCGATGTAGTGCTCGAACGCCACCGCCTCGCCGCGCCGCATGGCGACGACGATGTCGTAGTCCTTCACCGCATCGCTCGCCTTGCGCATCGACGACGTCCCTTCGCTGGTCGCCCTCGGTGCGCGACCCTCGGCGTCGCTGGTCGTCGGCTGCCCGGGCTGTCCGAGAAAGGCACCGGGCCGTGACATGCCCCCGCCCGATCCCTACCGGCCGTGCGGCCGGTGTCGCGCCATCCACGCCCGGATCCGGCGCTCGAGCCGCATCACCGACCGCGGCGCGAGGTCGATGCGTTCCACCGCCGAGCGGAGAATCGCGCCCCGGTGCTCGGGGAAACCGATCGCCTCGGCGCGCTCGATCAGGCCGAGCACGTCGTGCACGGCGTTGGCGCGGCGCTGGAGCGGGTCGGCGTCGAGTGGTAAGTGGCGAGCGGCGAGCGGCTCCGCGTCGAGCGATGCGTGTCGCACCGAGAGAGGCTCGGCGTTCAGTGATGGATGTCGCCCCGAGAGCGGCTCGACCGGCGCGGGCCGCGGCACGAGCCGCGCGCGTTGCCGCGCCGCCTTCTCCATCTCCTCTCGGCTCGGCCGCCGGTTCGACGCGGTGAAGCCGAGGTTCGCCAGGGCGCGTCCAACCGCGGAGGTCTCGGTGTTCTCGAGACACGCCACCTGGTTGATCTCGCCGTCGCCCTCGCGCTCCGATGCCCACCCCGTGGCCGCGGGCTCGACGTCGGCGGCGCCGCGGAAGACCACCGCCCGGAAGGTGATCTCCCGCCCCGTGCGCGAGACGAGCTCCGTGACGATGCGCCCGGCCGGATAGCGCTGGTAGAACAGCGTGATGCGATCGGCCACGAGCGCGTACTCGGAAAGGTCCTGCTCCCCGAACCCTGTCTTCGCCATCGTCTGCCTCCCAACCCAGTTCCGGCCAATCGCCGGGAGGCCAAGATTAAGCCGAATAAAAGCCGAAAGCAACGGCCTGCTGGACAGGTGGTGCAGATCCCCTCGGACTCGTTGCGCTCGCTCGGGATGACACCGGGACCAGGTCATCCCGAGCGGAGCGCGTAGCGCGGAGTCGAGGGATCTGTACCCATTCACGGTCGTGAAACTGGTATCGCGAATGCGGACGTACGGCAGACCGTGAGACTGAAGACGACGCCGCTCGCGCTGGCGCTGATGTTGGTATCCATCGGCTCAGTGTCGGGCCAGCAGAGGGCCACCGCCGCCAGAGATACCGCGCGCGGTCGCGCTAACGCCGATCTGGTCGGGCTGTACGAGGGACCGAGAGGATTCATCGCGATCTCGCCGCTCGGAGGCGGCGGCTCGACGCGGCTCCTTCTTGCCGATGCGGCGAGCGATCAGCTCCGGATGCTCTTTCCGGTCGCCGCCGACTCGTTCGCCGCAGGCCCCGAGATCGCCAAGCCCGAACCGGTGCAGCTCACTGTGCGAGTGCGCCGGTCAACGGACCGACGCGTCGACGCGCTCGTTCTCCACCGCCCCGAGAAAGTCCCGGACGAGCTGGCGCGCCGAGTCCCGCTGCGAGCCGTGCCTATCGTGTTCACGAGCGGAGGCGCACACCTGCTCGGCACCTTGCTGCTGCCCCCCGACTCGCGACGAGGACCCTACCCAGCCCTCGTTCTCGCGCACGGCAGCGAGGACAACGACCGGCACAGCTTCGGGCCCGTGCCCTACGTCCTCGCCGGCCATGGCTACGCCGTTCTCGTGTTCGACAAGCGTGGCACGGGCGCGTCATCCGGTTCGTGGCGCGACGTCGGACTCGAGCCGCTGGCCGACGACGTCGCCGCCGCGGTGAAGTTGCTCGCCACTCGCGCCGAAGTAGATGCGCGCCGCATCGGCATCGTGGGCTTCAGCGAGGGCGGATGGGTCGCGCCGCTCGCCGCTGCCCGCACGCCCCTCGTGCGCTTCATCGTCACGATCAGTGGCGGTGGCCTGACGAAGGGCGACGCCTACGTCCACAAGGCGCGCCGGCTGGCCGAAGAGTCGGGGCTCACCGGCCGAACGCTCGACAGCGCGGTCGCTGCCGCCGAGACGACGATCGCCGAGAGCAGAGAGCGAGCGCGTGACGCTCGCTCATCAAGTGGCTTCGATCGTCGCGTGTCGTACGATCCCACCGACGACTGGCGTCGCTTCAAGGGACCGGTGCTCGCGATGGCCGGCGCCGACGATGTGCTGGAGCCCGCGGCACGGTCGACGGCGTGGCTCGAGCGTACGCTGCGTCAATCGGGAAACCTCGACGTCACCGTGAAGCTCTTTCCGCACGGCCACCACAGCCTTCTCCTCGGCGTCACGGGCACGCCGAGCGAGTTCGCGACCATGCGCGGCATCAGCCAACTGGTGCCGGGCTACTGGGAAGTGTTGACCGGCTGGCTGGCACGGGCGAGCCGACCGCGACCGCCGCGCGACTGAGGCGACGTCATACGGCGAGCGTGAAACTGATTGACGCGGAGGACACGGAGCTCAGCGGAGCACGCGGAACCTTCGGCGCGGCTTGGAAGCTTCGATGCCAACTCCAATAGCTTTTTGGAGTTGCGCATGGCGAGGAACCGTGCACCTGGGCGTAAGCCAGCCCTAAGCGTAGCTCTCCGCGCGCTCTCCGTTGCAACCTCCGCGTCGCTCCGCGTCAATCTGTTGTCGTCGATCTGTGTTATCGAATGGGGATCGGCTTGCGCACCGGACCGGACCGGCGCAGCGTTCCACGGCGGAGGTCCGGACCCCCGGACCACCGGACCACCGGACCCCCGACTCAATGCCTACTCGCCGCATCTCCGCCGCCCGCAATGTCATGGGCGACGTTCTCGTCCTCGTCGGCACCACCAAGGGAGCCTTCGTCTTCACGTCGGACGCGGCGCGCACGCGCTGGCGGGTCGATGGCCCGCACTTCCCCGGCGAGGCCGTCTATTCGCTCGCCTTCGACCAGCGAGCGGGGCGCACGCGCCTGCTGGCCGGAGTGCACAGCAACCACTGGGGTGCGACGATCCGCACGAGCGACGACTTCGGTCGGACGTGGAGCGAGGCGGAACGGCAGGCGGTGCGCTTCCCGGAATCGTCGGGGCTGTCGCTCGCGCAGGTGTGGCAGATCGTGCCTGGACGCGCGGAAGAGCCGGACGTCGTGTGGTGCGGTGTCGAGCCGGCCGCGCTCTTCCGCTCCGACGACGCCGGCGTGACCTGGTCGCCGGTGCAGGGGCTGCTCGAGCACGAGCACCGGCCGAGGTGGATGCCGGGCGGCGGCGGACTGTGTCTGCACACCATCGTGCTCGATCCCACCAATCCCGATCGGATGGGGATCGCCATCTCCACCGCCGGCTTCTATAGAACGGACGACGGCGGCAAATCCTGGCGGGCGCGCAACTCAGGGGTGCGCGCCGTGTTCCTGCCCGACCAGCATCCCGAGTTCGGGCAGTGCGTGCACAAGGTGACGCACCATCTCGCGCGTCCCGAGCGACTGTTCCTGCAGAACCACTGGGGGCTGTACCGGAGCGACGACTGGGGAGACAGCTGGCAGGACATCGCCAACGGCGTTCCATCGGACTTCGGCTTCCCGATCCAGTCGCACCCGCACGAGCCCGACACCGTGTACGCCATCCCGCTGCAGTCGGACGAGTTCCGCGTCGTCCCCGAGGCGAAGCTCCGCGTCTACCGCACGCAGGACGCGGGCGCATCCTGGGCACCGCTCACCGACGGACTGCCGCAGTCGAAGGCGTTCGAGAGCGTGCTGCGCGACGGGCTCGCCGTGGATTCGCACGATCCGGCGGGGGTGTACTTCGGCACGCGCAGCGGGAAGCTCTACGGCTCGCACGACGCGGGCGAGCGCTGGAAGGCGATCGCCGAAGCGCTGCCGCCGATCTGCTGCGTGAAGACCGCCGTGGTGGGCACGGCCTGACGCGGGGCGATCGCATGGGTGTCTCCGTCGTTCTGCCGCGTGCGCTGCTGCCGTACGCTCGTGGATTGGGCACGTTGAAGATCGAGGAACCGTGCCCCACGGTTCGTGACGCGCTTCAAGCCACGGCGGCGCAGTGGCCGGCCGTGATCGACCGCGTGCTCACCGAGCAGGGCGCGCTCCGCCGGCACGTCAACGTCTTCGTGGGCGACGAGAGCATCGCGTTTCTCGACGGGCTCGACACTCGTGTCGACGACGGCGAGACGATCACGATCGTGCCGGCGGTCAGTGGCGGATGACTCCCCTCGTAACGTGTTTCACGCGCGGCGCTCCTCACGCAACGTGTGTCACGCCGAGGCGCGGAGGAACGTGGAGGCGCGGAGGACTGCTCTCCGGGTCGAGTTGCGCGCTCCCGAGCCCCGCTCCTCTCCATCCACGACTTCAAAGCCTTTGAGGTCCAGCGGCGAGATCTCTGCTCCGCGCTCCGCGCCTCCGCGGGCCGTGGCGGTAGTAGCCGACTTCGGAGCACCGCTCCGCGCCTCCGCGTGAAACTCCGGCGCGAAGTGTCCTCGTCCTCGCGTGGTGCGCCATGACCGGATGCATGGTTCCTGCGATCGATCCCTCGACTCTCACACCATCGATGATGCGGTCGGTTTGCCGGACAGTCCTCCCGTTGCTCGCGGCGTCGGCACTGGCGTGCGCGCCGTCCACCGGCACCGTTACTCCCGTGCCGTCGCCCACGCCCGCGATGGGCACCACCGCATCGACGGCCGACACGATCCCGGCGAGCGTGCGCTGGTACCGTGCGTCAGCCGAACGGCGCGCGATCTCCCTGCAGACGTACCGGCTCGCGACGGCCGCGCTCGAGCGGCGTGCCGCCGGACTTCCCGCGGGATCGTGGGCCGTGATCCTCGACGCCGATGAGACGGTGCTCGACAACTCGCCGTATCAGCAGGAGCTCGCTCGGCGGCGCGCGACGTTCGACGCCGCGACGTGGGACGCGTGGGTGATGCGCGGGGCGGCCGCAGCACTGGCCGGCGCACCGGAGTTCACGCGCCGCGCGCGCGATCTCGGCGGACGCGTCGTCATCGTCACCAATCGTGATGAGAAGCAGTGCGAGGCGACGCGCGCCAACCTGCAGCGCGTCGCCATCGCGGCCGACGCGGTGCTCTGCAAGACGGATCCGTCGAACAGCTTCAAGGACGTGCGCTTCGAAGCCGTCGCCGCCGGCGCGCCACCATCCCCGCTGCCTCCGCTCCGCGTCGTGATGTGGGTGGGCGACAACATCCAGGACTTCCCGCGCCTGCGGCAGGACATCCGTTCTGCGAGCGACAGCGCGTTCGCCGAGTTCGGCGACCGGTTCATCGTGCTGCCGAACCCGATGTACGGATCGTGGGAGCGGAACGCGCTGCCGTAATGCTCGGTGCGAAGAGCGACGTCAGCGCGGCCTGATCGCCGGGCTCGCGCGATCGAAATGCACGATCGCATCGAACGCGTCGGCGAGTGGCAGCACGAGGTGCCCCACCTGGAAGCGCATCGCTCGCTCGTTGTGCAGCCACGTACC
>DATEOG010000069.1:0-2724 GCA_035274345.1 Gemmatimonadaceae bacterium | reverse complement strand
ACGCGGTGCTCGCCGCGCGCATCCGGGCGATCCACACCGGCCGGCGGCGGTCGTACGGCAGTCCGCGCGTCCATCGCGAGCTCTGCGCGCAGGGGGTGCGATGCGGCGTGAAGCGCGTCGCGCGCGTGATGCGCACGCACGGCATTCGCGCCGTGCCGCCACGGCGGTACCGCGTGACCACCCAGGCGGGGCATCGAGCGCCCGTGGCGGTGAACCAGCTCGCGCGACGCTTCGGCGTCGGCGCGCAGCCGGGCATGAACCGCGTGTGGGCGGCGGACCTCACGTACATCCCGACCCGCGAGGGCTGGATCTACCTCGCGGTCATTCTCGATCTCGCCTCGCGGCGCGTCGTCGGCTGGGCGGTGCGGACGCGCCTGGACCAGGACCTCGCCTTGGGCGCCCTGCGGATGGCCTTGCGGCACCGGGGCGCCCGCGGCGGGCTGCATCACTCCGATCGCGGCGTCCACTACACGACTACGGCCTACCAACAGCTCCTCGCGGCGGCGCGGTTCACGCCGAGCATGAGTCGTGTCGGCGATTGTTGGGACAACGCGGTGGTGGAGAGCTTCTTTGCGACGCTGACGAAGGAGTTGCTCGACGTCGACGGGCTCTTTGCGTCGCGGGCGATCGCGACCCGCGCGCTCGTGCAGTTCATCGAGATCTGGTACAATCGTCAACGCCGGCACTCCTCGCTCGGCTACCTCTCACCCGCAGAATTCGAAGTGGAGCTCGAGACCGTCAGTTAAACCAGGTGTCCACTAAACCGGATGAGCTCCAGTCCGCCACGCCGAGTCTCTCGTCGTGCACCCCCAAAAAGTAGTTCGTACGTGAGTTGGATAGTGAGTTGGTTCGGCGGTGGCCCTTGCTGCTGGCCGTTGCAGTTGCCCTAGCATCCGCTCGATCCGCCTCATCTCATTAGTCCCCTGCATTCTTGAACCCAGCGCCGCGACTAGCAACGCCGTTCCCAGTCTTTGCTTATGGAACTGCGCCTCCGCGCGAAAACACGCGCTCCGAGACGATGTATGCATGCCCGCGCGTGGAGCGTGAACGAGTCCCGCACCGCAGCTACAGCTCGATCTCCGCTCCCAGCTCGCACACCCGATGGCTCGGGATCCGGAAATAGGCCGTGGCGCGGCGCGCGTTGCGGGCGAGAACGGCGAAGAGCCGCTCGCGCCAGAGTGCCATGCCTGGCCGGTGCGTGGCGAGCAGCGTCTCGCGACCGAGGAAGAATGTCGCCGCCTCGGGATCGATCTCGAGCCCGGTGGCACGCAGGTGTTCCAGCACGGCGGGAACCTCGGGATCTTCCGCGAAGCCATGGCGCGCCACCACGCGGTAGAACTCGGGTGCCAGGTGCTCGACGGTCACGCGCTCCTCCTCGGGGACTCGCGCCATGCTGTCGGTGCGCATCGAGAGGAGCACGACGCGCGAGTGCACGACGTGGTTGTAGCGCAGGTTGTGAAGGAGCGCCGGCGGAACGCCCACGTCGTGTCGGCCGAGGTAGACCGCCGTTCCCTGAACCCGCACCAGCGATGGGTCGCGCATGCGGCTGAACAGCTCGTCGATCGTCATCGAGAGCTCCGCGAGCCGCGCGGCGAGCAGTCCCCGGCCCTTGTTCCAGGTCGTCATCACCGTGAACACCGATCCCGCGATCAACAGTGGGAACCATCCGCCGCTGGGTATCTTGAGCAGGCTCGCGCCCCAGAAACTGAGATCGACGACGAGGAAGGCACCAGCCATCGCCAGCACCCCGGCAAGGCTCCACTTCCACCGGTCGCGAGCGACCACGGCGAAGAGGATCGTCGTGAACACCATGTCCGTGGTGACCGCCACTCCATACGCCGCCGCGAGACGGCTCGATGACCGGAAGCCGACCACCAACCCGATGCACGCGATCATCAGCACCCAGTTGAGGCCCGGGATGTAGATCTGGCCGGACTCGGTTTCGGAGGTGTGCTCGATGTCGAGGCGCGGGAGATACCCGAGTTGCACGGCCTGTCGCGTGAGGGAGAACGCCCCCGAGATCACCGCCTGCGACGCGATGACGGTGGCAAGCGTCGACAGCCCGACGAGGATCGGCAGCGCCCAGGTCGGCGCGAGTCGGAAGAAGGGGTGCTCCGCCGACGCGGGATCCAGCAGCACGAGCGCGCCCTGACCGAAGTAGTTGAGCAGGAGGGCGGGGAGAACGAAGAAGTACCACGACAGCCGAATCGGCCGTGCGCCGAAGTGGCCCATGTCCGCGTAGAGCGCTTCGCCTCCGGTCACGACGAGGAACACCGAGCCGAGCACGAGCACGCCATGCCAACCGTTGTGCGAGAAGAAGCGCGCACCGTGGAAGGGGCTCACGGCCGCGAGCACACCGGGATGCTGCACGACCTGGATTGCGCCAAGCACGCCGAGCGTGGCGAACCAGATGAGCATGACGGGCCCGAAGATGGCGCCGATGCGCGCCGTACCGTGGCGCTGTACCGCGAACAGCCCGACGAGGATCGCGATCGTGATGGGGATGATGTACGGCGTGAAGATCGGCGTCACCATTTCCAGCCCCTCGATCGCGCTGAGCACCGAGATTGCCGGCGTGATCATGCTGTCGCCGTACAGCAGTGACGCCCCGAACAGCCCGGCGAGGACGAGGAGCCGGCGCCGGCGGAGTCGCGCGCGCGCGCTGTCCGGCGTCACGAGCGCGGTGAGGGCGATCATCCCTCCCTCGCCGCAGTTGTCGGCGCG
>DATEOG010000068.1:0-4342 GCA_035274345.1 Gemmatimonadaceae bacterium | reverse complement strand
GGAGAAAGCAGTGCCAGACCTGGTCGGTGCGCTCGGCGAGCTTGATCGTGACGGCGGCTTCCGCGTCGGCCTCGTCACGAAACAGACAGAGCTCGACAGCGGTCGCGTTCTCCGAGAACAGGGCGAAGTTCACCCCCGTGCCGTCCCAGGTCGCGCCGAGCGGATAGGGACGGCCGGGCCAGATCCGGAGCGTCACGTGAAGCTCCCGTCTTCGAAGTCGCGCACGTAGACGGCGGCGCTCCACGGCGCGAGGCGCGCCGTGCGTGCGCGGCGCTCCGCGTGGCCCGGAGACTCCAGCAGCCGCTTCGGCGCATCGGACTCCGGCAGCTTGTCGGCCTGGGGCACGATCGCCGTGGTCAGTCCGGCGCCGCCGTAGGTGGGCTCGTCGGTGGAGAGCCGCAGCCGCCATCCCCAGGGCGCGTCCGCCGGCACGGGCACGTCCTGCGGCCGCCCCGTGAGGTTGAACGCGCACCACAGCGTGCGCTGCGCGCGCACCGCGTCGAAGATGTCTCCCTGCAGCGGCGTCGATCGGAGCTGCGTGCACCAGTCGGACGATCCCTCGACGTGCACCACGCTCGCTCCGGGCTTGAGAGTTGGCTCTTCGCGCCGCAGCGCGAGCAGGTCCATGTACAGCGCGAGGAGGAGCGCACCCGAGGCGGACTCCCGGCAGTCCCAGTCCAGCTTCACCCGCGCGAAGGTTTCCTCCGCCTGCGGGTCCAGGCTCGCCGCGGCCGGCAGACCGAGCGCCTCGAACTCACGGCGGCGCCCCGCCCGCACCGCTTCGATCAGATCCGGATCGCCGTGCTCGATGAAGTACAGAAACGGCGCCGTCTCGCCGTACTCCTCGCCCATGAACAGCAACGGAATGTAGGGAGACAGCAGCACCAGCGCCGCCGCGAGCCGCTGCCGTTCCGCGGGAACGAGCGAGGCGAGCCGCTCGCCGAGCGGGCGGTTTCCGACCTGGTCGTGGTTCTGAGCGCAGACGACGAACCGCTGCCGCGGCACGCCGGCCGACGACCGACCATGCATGCGGTCGCGATGCGGCGCGTACCGCCGCGCGTAGAAGAACGGCTCGCGATAGACGTCCGCGATCGTCGCGATTCCTCTGAAATCCTGGTAGTAGCCGTGACGCTCGCCGGTGAGCGTCGCATGGATGGTGTGGTGCACGTCGTCCGCCCACTGCGCATCGAGCCCGTAGCCGCCGTGCTCCGGTGGTCGAATCAGACGCGGGTCGTTCAGGTCGCTCTCGGCCATCAGCTGCACCTTGCGCCCCATTCGCCGCCCGAGCTCGTGCACTTCGTCGGAGAGCTCCTCCATGAACGCGAGCGCGCCGAAGTCGAAGATCCCCTGCACCGCGTCCAGCCTGAGCGCGTCGATGTGAAACTCGCAGATCCAGTACATCGCGTTGTCGTGCGCCCAGCGCCGCACCTCGTCGCTCCCCGGACCGTCGTAGTTGTTGGCGCGACCCCACGGCGTGCGATACACGTCGGTGAAGTACGGACCGTACTTGTCGAGGTAGTTCCCCTCCGGCCCGACGTGGTTGTAGACGACGTCGAGCACGACGCCGAGCCCATGCCCATGTGCCGCGTTCACGAGTCGGCGCAGACCATCGGGTCCGCCGTAGGCGTGGTGCGGCGCGTAGAGGTGCACCCCGTCGTAGCCCCAGTTGCGCGCGCCAGGGAACTCCGCCACCGGCATCAGCTCGATCGCCGTCACGCCAAGGGCGGCGAGCTGCCCGAGCCGCGGGATGATCGCGTCGAACGTCCCCTCGGGCGTGAAGGTGCCGACGTGCAGCTCGTAGATGACGAAGTCGGGGAGGCTCATTCCCGGCCAGTTGCCATCCTCCCACGCGAACCGCGTCGGGTCGACGACCGCCGACAGTCCGTGCACGCCGTCGGGCTGCGAGCGGCTCACCGGATCCGGCAGTGGATCGCCACCGTCGATGCGGAAGCCATAGCGATCGCCGGCGACGACGCGCGGCACGAGCGCCGACCACACGCCGCGCTCACCCTCGACGCGCGTCAGCGCATGATCTCCCGCGCCGTCGCCCTCCGCTACGTGCACCACGACGTCCTTCGCGCGCGGTGCCCACACCTTGAACGTCACTCCTTCGGCTCCCAGCAGCGCGCCGCGGCGCAGCTGCCACCCCGAGGGACGCGAGATCTCCTGCTCGAGCAGGTCCATCACCGGCGGCAGCGTCATGCGCCCACCGGCGCGATCGCGCCCAGGCGATCCGGACCGCCGGGCGGCTGCAGCCGGAACCAGAGGAAGTCGCGGCCGCTCAGCGTCAGCAGATACGGGCGCGTCGAGATCGTCGGGAACGCCTGGCCGCTCCACAGCTCCATCGGCGACCACCCCTCGAACTCGTCCAGATCGAGCTCCACGTACTGCGCGTGCCGCGCGAGGTTGTTCACGCAGAGGATCACTTCGTCCTGCCACCGTCGAAGGAAGGCGAGCACGCGCCGGTTCTCGGGAGCGAGGGGCTCGAACGTCCCACGACCGAATGCACCGTATCGCCGGCGGAGCCGGATGATCGCGCGCAGCCACTGCAGCAGCGACGTCACCGTGCTCTCCTGCGCCTCCACGTTCACCGTCTGATAGCCGTACGGCGGATCGACGATCACCGGAAAGTAGAGCGCGGCGCTGGGCACGCTCGAGAAGCCGGCGTTGCGGTCCGCGCTCCACTGCATCTGCGTGCGCACACCATTCCGGTCGCCGAGGAAGATGTTGTCGCCCATCCCGATCTCGTCGCCGTAGTACAGCACCGGAGAGCCGGGCAGCGACATCAGCAGCGCGTGCATCAGCTCGATCTCGTCGCGCCCGTTGTCCATCAGCGGCGCGAGCCGGCGGCGGATGCCGACGTTCACTCGCATGCGCGGGTCGCTCGCATAGCGTCCGTACATGAACGCGCGCTCGTCCTCGGTCACCATCTCGAGCGTGAGCTCGTCGTGGTTGCGCAGGAAGATCGCCCACTGGCACTGCGAGGGGATCGCCGGCGTGCGCTCCATGATGTCCACGATCGGCGTACAGTCCTCCCGCGCGAGCGCCATGTACATCCGCGGCATCACGGGGAAGTGGAACGCCATGTGGCACTCGTCGCCGTTGCCGAAGTACTCGCGCACGTCGGTCGGCCACTGGTTCGCCTCGGCGAGGAAGATCCGGCCGGGGAACTCGGCGTCGAGCACGGTGCGCAGCTTCTTGAGCACGACGTGCGTCTCGGGGAGGTTCTCGCAGCTCGTCCCCTCGCGCTCCACCAGATATGGGATGGCGTCGAGCCGCAGCCCGTCCACGCCGAGCCGCAGCCAGAAGCGCATCACGTCGAGCACCCCGTCGAGCACCGCGGGGTTGTCGAAGTTGAGATCGGGCTGGTGGCTGAAGAACCGGTGCCAGAAGAACTGCTGGGCGACCGGATCCCACGTCCAGTTCGACGTCTCGGTGTCGGTGAAGATGATGCGCGTGCCGGCGTACTTGTTGGGGTCGTCGCTCCACACGTAGAAATCGCGCTCCGGCGATCCCTTGGCCGAGGTGCGCGCCCGCTGGAACCAGGGATGCTGGTCGGACGTGTGGTTGATGACCAGCTCGGTGATCACGCGGAGGCCTCGCGCGTGAGCGGCGTCGAGGAAGGCGACGACGTCGTCGAGCGAGCCGTAGTTCGGGTGCACACCGGTGAAATCGGCGATGTCGTAGCCGTCGTCCTTGAGCGGCGACGGGTAGAACGGCAGCAGCCACACGGCCGTCACCCCGAGCTCGGCGATGTAGTCGAGCTTCTCGAGGAGCCCGCGAAAATCCCCGAAGCCGTCGCGGTTGGCGTCGCGGAAGGCTTTGACGTGCAGCTGATAGATGATGGCGTCGTGGTGCCAGGAAGGATCTGGCGGCAGTGTTGTCATTGATTCAATGTTCCCATCGTGCCGCTGTAGTATCCCTGTACTGGCACTATGATGTTTCCATATGGCTGCATTTCTTGCGAGTCACCTGTCCTACTGTCGCAACGCTGACGGCTTCATCACGCCAGCGAGGGGGAGGCGCAACATCCAGGCCCCGCGCCCTCGTAAAACGCGTCCGTGCGGGTTCCACAATGGTAGTCACTCCACGCGTGGTGCAGATCCCTCGACTCGCTGCGCTCGCTCGGGATGACATCCTCGGTCATCCCGAGCGAAGCGCGCAGCGCGCAGTCGAGGGATCCGCACGTGTCATCCCGAGCGCAGTCGAGGGATCTGCGCTGGTCATCCCGAGCGCAGTCGACGGATCTGCACTCCGTGCGGGCGTCAGCCCGCCGGGCAGGCGATGCTGCGCGCCGTGACGCGGAGTTGCCGCACCGGTGGGCCGGGAGGGGGGGTGGCCT
>DATEOG010000067.1:0-5189 GCA_035274345.1 Gemmatimonadaceae bacterium | reverse complement strand
TCTCGAGCTTCTCCAGTGCGAAATCGACGTCGAGCTCCGCGACCACGGGGAGCGGACGCACCTCGTGATTCGCGACTTGGACGACGCGGATCTTCCCCTGCTCGAGAAAGAACACCTGGCTCCCGTCGGGCGAGAACTGCGCATAGCCCTTCGGTGCGCCGTTCGAGGTGAGCTGCGTGGTGCCGCTCTCCGACGTCTCGTCCAGAGGCACGAGGTACAGATTTGGCGGGCCGCCAGTGTTGCCTGTCACCAGGGCCCATTTCCCATCCGGGCTGATGGTCTGGTATGCGGCGTCGACGGAGACGGGCACGAAGCTGGTGCGCTGCCGGAGGTCATCGAAGGAGAGCTCGTCGCCTGTCTGGCGAAGGTCGATCCGCGCGACGCGCCTTTTGCTGCCATCCATCTGAACGTCGAAGAGGATGACTCGTCCGTCAGGGCTCCAGGTGAGGGTGCTCGTGCCGAAGTTGTGGAGCACGCTCAGCGCGCGCGGTACACCGCCAGCCGCGGAGACGACGTGGGGATTTCTTGCGTTCGGCCCGCCGCGCGGCACGAAGGCGATCCAGCGTCCGTCCGGTGACCACGCGAGAAGCTGCTCATATCGAAATGGTCGTTGCACGTCGGGCCCGAAGTATCCGTTGGCGACGAGCCGTTCGGTGCGCGTGCCGAGGTGCACCGCGCGCAGTTCGCGCCCGTTGCGGACGAAGGCGATCTCGTCTCCCTTCGGTGAGAAGCGAGGGGACTGATCGTAGCCGGTGCCCGTCGTGAGCTGCGTCTCCCGCCCGCTCGCAATGTCGTACACGACGATCCCAGCACGGCCTCCGCGGTTGGAGCGGCAGGCCAATCGGCGACCGTCGGGCGACCAGGTCACCTGCGTCTCGCTCGACGGACTCCTGCTCACATTGAGCGCCTGACCGCCTTCGCGCGCCGGAGCGATGAACACCTCGTCGTGGGCGACGAACGCCACCTGTGAGCCGTCGGGCGATAGCGCCAGCTCGCGCATCTGAGCACCGACGTCCAGATGCGTGATCGTCGGCGACGGCGGCCGGCGCGGAAGTGTGATGGCGACTCGCCTCGCCTGTCCCGTCTCCGTGCCGAGCGTCCAGATCGCGAAGTCGCGCTCGAAGGCGATGGTGCGTCCCGCTGCCGAGATCGAGGGCCAGAGCACACGACCATCACTGAAATGCGTCAACGATCGTCCACGTCCGGTCGTGGATCGCGCCCACACGTTCTCCGAGCCGCCCCGATCCGACACGTAGTAGATCGTCGCGCCGTCCGCGCTCCACATCGGCCATTGCTCCTTCGCCGCGCCCTCGGTGATGCGCTCGTAGCTGGGCGATCCTTCCGCTCGAACGAGCCAGAGCTCGGACTCATCGCGATGGCTGTGTCCTCGGCGTGTCCAGTCGCCACTTCCCCGTCCGGTGAACGCCACCGTTCGTCCATCGGGTGACGGTGCAGGGAAGTACTCGTTCATGTAGCGGTCGGCGCTCACCTCCATCGGCGTTCCACCTTCGGCGCTCACGCGCAGGATGTCCTGCATCCCAGCGCCCAGATCGTGTATCCACGTCGTGAAGTAGATCCAGCGTCCGTCACGCGACCATGCGCTGAGCTGATCGAGCCCGTCGGCAAAGGTCAGTCTCGCCAGTTCGCCGGTGCGAAGGGTGAGCACGTAGATGTCGCCGTCGCCGGTGCGGGTCGAGATGAATGCGAGGCGGTTGCCATCGGGCGACCAGACAGGTCGCGATTCGGTCGACGGGGCGGAGACAAGCGCGCGAGCCTCACCGCCGGCAGCAGGGACGAGCCAAATGTCCCCCCCAGACGCGAACGCGATCTCTCGCCCATCGGGAGAGATGGCCGGCTCGGCGAACGGCGGCTCGACCTCAGCCGATGGTGGAAACGGCGACGACGAGCGAGTCGCGAGCGGCAGCGACAACACTAGGGCGAACGCGGAGCGCAGACGCATCGATCGCTCGGGGAAGGTCGCCCACAGTAGCGGCCTTCACCTGGCGCCGCCAGCCCCGCAGTGCCTCACCCCCGCGGCAACGCCGTCTCTGTCGTTCGGGTTCTCGTTCTGAGGCTCGATCCTCGGTGCGCCGAGGAGGCCACTATCGGCGTGAGACCGACGCGAACGCGGATCAGACTGATAGCCCGAACACGACCGGATCTGCCCGATGTGGCGGAGCGATCTCTGTCCAGGACCATTGATGATTCATGCGTCGTGGATGGAGCGGATCTCCGCGCCGGTCTGAGCATCTCGGCCCGGAACGGAGTAGATCTGTGTCATCCGCAGTTCCGGGTCATCAGCGTTCGCGTCGTTGAGAACCCAGTTCACCAGTGTGACCCTGACATGCTGACGCCTTCGATCCACCCAACCGTATTCGTCCACCCCGCCGCGCACGTCATCGGCAACGTCACGCTCGGCGCGCGAGTGAGCGTGTGGCCCACGGCGGTGCTGCGCGGCGACAGCGATATGATCACGATCGGCGAGGACAGCAACGTCCAGGACGGCACCATCGTCCACGTCGATCCCGGTGTGCCCTGCACGATCGGCGCGCGCGTGGCGATCGGGCATCGGGCGATCGTGCACGGCGCAACCGTCGCGGATGATTGTCTCATCGGGATGGGTGCGATCCTCCTCAACCGCGTGACAGTCGGAAGCGGCTCCATCGTCGGTGCGGGAGCCGTGTGTCGCGAAGGGATGGAGATCCCGCCCAACTCCCTCGTCGTCGGCGTACCGGCGAAGGTGATCCGCGAGACGACCGATGCGGAGCGAGATCGGATCTCGCACACCGTGCGGGCGTATCTCGCGCTGCAGGCCGAGCACCGCGAGGGACGGCACGGCTGAACGAGCGGAGCGCTATGCGCTCTGCGCGATGCGCTCAGGCCTCAGGACGCTGCTACCTCCCTGCAATTCATGCAGTAGCTCAAAGCGCAGAGCGCATTGCGCATCGCGCGCGCGTCAGCGCGCTACGAAAGGCTCCATGTGCACCAACACGTACTGCACCTGCGGCACCGCGGCGCGGATCGCCGCCTTGACTGCGCCGCCCAGCGAGTGCGCCTCGTCGAGCCGCAGCGCCGGGTCGGCCTGCACGTGGATCGTGACGCGGTAGCCCATCCCCGACCGGCGCACCGCGAGCTTCTCGACGTCAAGCACGCCGGCGACGCTCGCCGCCGCGTTGCGGACCGGCTCGACGACCTCGGCGCTGGGCATGCGGTCCATCAGGTCGTGCAGGGCAGGGCGCAGCATGCGCACGCCGTTGTACGCGATCACTCCCGACGCGAGCAGCGCCGCCCAGTCGTCGGCCGACTCCCAGCCTGGCCCACCCCACAGCGCGATGCTGATGCCGACGAACGCCGCCGCCGAGGTGACCGCGTCGCTCATGTGATGCCACGCGTCGGCCTTCACCGCCGTGCTGCCGATGTCCGCGCCGACGGCGTGCACGCGGCGTGAGAGCGTCCACTTCACCAGCACCACACCGACGAGCACGATCAGCGTCCACGGCGCGGGGGTGAGGTGCGGCGTGCGGATCTCGACGACCGCCTCCACCGCGATCGCGACCGCGGCGCCGAGGAGCATGAGCGCGACGACCGCCGTCGCGAGCGGCTCGGCCTTGCCGTAGCCGAACGGGTAGTCCTCATCCGGATCGCGCGCAGCGACGCGGAGCCCGCCCCACACGATGGTGGAGGCAAAGATGTCGGCCGTCGATTCCACGGCGTCCGCGACCAGCGCGTAGGTGTGGCCGACGATCCCGGCGACGAGCTTCGTGATCGCGAGGCCGGTGTTGACGAGGATGGCGATCTGCGCCGATCGAATCCCTCGGCGGCTCTGCTCGGACATGCGCGGGATGGTCGAGAAAGGGGGGAGTGGGCGGCAGTCGCTACAGCTCGAGCTCCAGCAGCGCTCCCTCGATGATCAGCATCCGGCGCTTCGTCGTCGCGCCGCCGTGAGCCGAGAAGCCGCCGAGCTTTCCACTCGCCGCGAGCACGCGATGGCAGGGCACGACGATCGGGAACGGGTTGCGCCCGAGCGCTTCGCCGACCGCGCGGGCGCTGCCCGGATCACCCAGGCGTGCGGCCAGCTCGCCGTAGGTGCTCGTCCGGCCCGCCGGAATCGTTCGCGCGAGCTCGAACACGCGTCGGTGGAAGGGCAGGACCTCCTCCATGTCGAGCGCGACGTCGTCGAGGCTCACCCGCTCTCCGCGCAGCAGTGCCGTCATCCCGTCGATCGCACGGCGTGCATCAGCGCTCGGCGTGGACTCGCGCGCACGCGGACGGCGGCGACGCAGCCGCGCGATCGTCGCGGCGTCGCTCGCCTCCGGGAGCTGCACGCCGGCGACGCCGCGGTCGCTCCACGCGATGCCGCAGCGCCCGATCTCCGTGTCGAACAGCGTCAGTCCGTCAGCCATGATCGTCATCCCGAGCGCAGCGCGCAGCGCGGAAATGCCCGGTGTCATCCCGAGCGGAGCGCGCAGCGCGGAGTCGAGGGATCTGCACCCGTCATCGTATGCATCGCGACGGACCCACGCCAGAGAATGCGGGCCAGCTCGGTGTAACGTTCCCTGTCCACCGCTCGAATGCCGCGCTACAATCGACGCCGTCGGCGCCATGAGGGCGCATCACCGTGGAGGCGACGCGTGACGGGTGACGAGCACGACGACATCCTCCGCCGGATCGAGCGCGAGGCCGGTGTGCCCGACCTCGCCTCCGTGCTGGCCGAGCGACTCTCGCCGGCGGACCTGACGTCGCTGCTGCTGGAGGTGTACCGCCGGCGCGCCGAGGCGCGTGCGCCGCGCGACCTGCTCACCGATCACACCGACAACCGCTTCTGTCGTCCGTCGGTGGTAAGCGCTCGCGCGCTCGCCGAGTGGGACCGCGTCGCCTTCGCCGCCCTGCCGAGCGACTTCGACGTCGTCGAGCTGTCGCCGCTCGCGCCGCTCGGCGCGTGCTCCCTCGTCGCCAGCGTGAGCCAGCACAAGGTCGTGAGCACGGCACGCGGTGTGGAAGTGCTGTCCGACGGCAGCAACGTCCTCGCGCTCGAGTGTGCGCTGCGACGGCGCGCTGGTCGCCGCGAAGGCGACGACGCGCCGGTCAGGCTCGCGGCGAGCGCTCGCGTCGTGCGCGCGCAGCAGTTCGAGGGTGCGCGATCGTTCGCCCACTTCCGCCTCTTGCATCTGTGCACCGCGGGACGCGAC
>DATEOG010000066.1:0-3640 GCA_035274345.1 Gemmatimonadaceae bacterium | reverse complement strand
GGACACCGGACCGATCATCGCACAGGACGTGCGCCCCGTCACGCACGCGCACACGGCGGCCGACATGGCGCGGGCCGGACGCGACGTGGAGAAGATCGTGCTCGCGCACGCGTTGACGCTCCTGCTCGAGGAGCGCGTCTTCCTCAGCGGCGATCGCGCGGTGGTGTTCGAGTGACCGAGCCGCTGATCGACGCGCATGCGCACTTCTACCACGCCGAGTCGGGTCGCGCCGATTGGGAGCGCGTCAACGCGGCGCGCATGCGTGCCGGCGACGCGATGGGCGTCACGTATCACGTCGTCAGCGTGCTCGGCTCCTATGGGCATACATCACCGACATACTTCCCGTCTCCGCAGGACGTATCCCGCGGTAACGACGTCATGCGCGCCATGGCCGACGCCGACCACGACCGGGTGCGTTGGTACGTCACCGTGAATCCGAACCACACCGCGCATGCGCTCGACGAGATCGCGCGCGGTGTCGGCGGTGGAGCGGTGGGAGTGAAGCTGCTGGCGAGCCGTCGCGCCGATGATGCGTTGAATGATCCCATCTGCCAGCTCGCCGCCGAGCACGGCCTGCCGATCCTGCATCACATCTGGCAGCATCGCACTCGCGAATGGCCCAATCAGGAGATCTCCGACGGTCGCGACCTTGCGCGCCTCGCCGGTCGGCACCCGCGCGTCGCCTTCATCCTCGCGCATCTCGGCGGAGGGGGCGATTGGGCGCACACCCTTCCGGCCGTCGTGGACACGCCGAACGTCTACCCGGACCTCTCGGGCAGCGGCGTCGACCGCGGAATGGTCGACGCAGCACTGAGCGTGCTCGGAGCCGAGCGCTTGCTCTGGGCGTGTGACCTGACGATGGAGACGGGGCTCGCCAAGCTCCGCGCGCTCGAGGTCAGCGGGCTGTCGGCGGAGGATTTGCGCGCGGTGCGCTGGGGCAATGCGGCGCGCCTCTTTCCCTCCGGGACCTTTCCACGGTGCGCGTCCGCATGATCGACTGCGCGGCGTTCATCGGCCACTATCCATTTCGACAGCTTCCACATCCTGATCCGGACGTGCTGGTGCGCGTGCTCGCACGCGAGGGGTTGTCCGGTGCGTGGGTCGGATATCTCCCGGCGCCGTGGCAGCGCGACCCGGTTGCCGCCAACGACGCGCTGTTTGCAGCGCTCGAGCCGCACCGCTCGACGCTGCATCCGGCTCCGGTCGTCCGTCCGGACTGGCCGCGCTGGGAGCGCGCCCTGCGCGATCTCGTGGAGCAGGGGGCGCGGGCGGTGCGCGCCTATCCGCAGCACTGGGGAATGGGACCGCACGATCAATCGATGCGAGCGCTCGCGCTCGCGTGCGGCGAGCTGCGAGTGCCGCTCGTGCTCACGGTACGGTTCGAGGATCTCCGCCAGCGGAGCGCGCTCGATGTCGCGGGCGACCTCACCGCGGCGCACGTCCGGGTGCTGGCGCGAGCGGGCGAATCGGTGCGCCTGGTCGTGACCGGTGCGGGGCGCGAGCTGCTCGAGGAGACTCATTGGAGTCTCACGCCTGAAGAACAGCGGCGCGTGTTCTGGGACTTCGCATGGGTCTGGGGTCCTCCCGAAGACCACTTTGCGCACCTCATCCGGACCATCGGCGCGGAGCGCTTCGTCTACGGCACCCACTGGCCGCTTCGACTCACGCAGAATTCGCGCGCCAATCTGGATCTACTGCCCGATTCGCTTCGCGGCGTCTCGATCACCGATGCCGGCTCGATCGTTTGGTAGGGAAAACGCCGACTTGACCCCCGAACTCGGCTCCGGGACCTTGCCGACGATCCGCGGTCCGATCGATGCGCACGTCGATCGGCTTCATGCTTCGGCTTGCGGCGAGCTCGGCGCCCAATCAAATTTTCCCGCTGGTCTGGAGCCTTGTGAATTCGTTCACAAGTCGCTTCACCTCAGTCTTTCTCTCACCACATCGCGATGACGCAGCGAAGGATGTGGACGGCGATCCCGGGGCTTCTCCTGCTCGTGATCGGCGCCGTCGTGCTCTCCGCTTACAGTGGCGCCTCATCCTCCCAGGGCAACCAGCCCACGCAGCCGATCAACTTCCCGCACCCGAAGCACGCGGGCGCTGTGAAGGACGGCGGGCTCGGTATGAACTGCCTGTATTGCCACAACACCGCCAACAAGTCCCAGGACGTGGGCATGCCCGCAGTGAACACCTGCATGGGCTGCCACATGGTCGTCGCGGCGCAGCGGCCCGAGATTCAGAAGCTCGCCAAGTTCGCCGCCGACAAGCGCCCCATTCCCTGGGTCCGGATCCACAAGGTTCCGGAGTACGTGCACTTCCCGCACGTGCGCCACGTGAACGCGGGTGTGACCTGCCAGACCTGTCACGGCCAGGTCCAGAAGATGGCGCAGGTCTATCAGTACGCGTCGCTGAACATGGGGTGGTGCGTCAACTGCCACGTGAACGGCTACGATCCGAAGGAAGGCCAGAAAGCCGCGGGCTACGACAACGTGGCCCCCGCGGGATATGCGGGCGGAGCTCCGTACGGCACGCCGGGCACCCGCGCCGGAATCTCGCTCTCCTCGCCGGGCATGGGCGTCGTCGACTCGGCGCGCGCCACGTCCGCGGCCGACACCGTCGCGACGAGCACCGCATCCACACCGTCGGCGGAACGCCGGCGCGCGCGCTACGACTGCGCGAGCTGCCACTACTAGTCCGCCCGAGGATCTGATCGCATGAGCAACCAAGCGGGGTCGCCGGGCGTCAAGCGCCGCGACTTCCTGAAGGTGCTCGGAGCGTCCAGCGCCGCCGTCGCTACGGTGGGCTGCACCTCCGAGAAGGTCGGCAACCTCGTGCCGTACCTCGTTCACCCCGACGAGACGGTCGCGGGTGTCTCCACGTACTACGCCACGACGTGCCGCGAGTGCGCCGCCAGCTGCGGCGTAATCGCCGAGACGCGCGACGGTCGCGTCACCAAGCTCGAGGGCAATCCGGAGCATCCGCTCAATCGCGGCGCTCTCTGCGCGCGCGGGCAGTCGGCGCTGCAGGGACTGTACAACCCCGATCGGTTCCGCGGCCCGATGGTCAAGGAAGGCGGGGCGTGGAAGGCAATCGCCTGGGATGCGGCGCTCACACTGGTCAGCCAGAAGCTCGTCGAGGCGCGCAGCCGTGGCGGTGCCGCGAACGGGTTGTTCATCAATCAGCACGAGACGGGAAGCTTCCCCGCGTTTCTCGACGCCTGGCTGGCAGGATTCGGAATGCGGCCGCACCTCAGCGTCGACTTCGAGGCCGACAGCGCCGTCGTCGAGGCCAACCGCGCAGCGTACGGAGTGTCGTGGCCGCGACTGTCGTTTCAGGACGCACGGCTCATCGTCTCGTTCGGCGCGGACTTTCTCGAATGCTGGGGCATGTCCGTGCCGCAGCAGCTCGACTTCGCCGATGCGCGCGCGAAGATCGAGGGTGCGCCGCGCTTCGTCTACGTCGGGCCGCGGAGATCGCTCACGGGTTTGAACGCCGATCAGTGGATCGCGTGCCGTACCGGCACCGAGCTCGCGATCGCGAACGCGCTCGCCGGCACCGGATCGCTCGCCGAGGCGGCCAACGCGAGCGGTGTCGCCGAGGCGACGTTGACGCGACTGCAGCAGGAGCTCGCCGCCGCCAA
>DATEOG010000065.1:0-3909 GCA_035274345.1 Gemmatimonadaceae bacterium | reverse complement strand
TCCGCAGTCCGCATCCGCAGTCCACGCTCCGTGCGCCGGTCCTGAAGAGCATTTGAACTGCTTCGGAAATCCAGCGGATCTCTCCGTGCGCATCCGACCGCCCCAATGGCCCTCTAGGCTGCCTGCGGTGGGGCTGGCACCGCTCCTTTACTCTTACGGATCGCTTCAGTGCCAGCACTCGCTTTTTGTAGATGCGAGGCGGGCAGCGATGCGCGACGCCCACATCGATGTCGGGCTTGCAGCCACAAAAAAGCCGACGCGGGCCCGATAGAGAGCCCGTAACAGTAAAGGAGCGATGGTTGCCTAGGTATGCAGCCTAGAGGGCCATTAGGAGGCCTGGACGCGCACGGAGAGATCCGCTGGATTTCCGAAGCAGTTCAAATGCTCTTCAGGACCGGCGCGCCGATGCGGATCGCGGATCGCGGATCGCGGACTGCGGACTGCGGATGCGGACCGCGGACCGCGGACTGCGGACTGCGGACTGCGGATCGCTAAGGCGACACCGTCACGTTCCCTCGCCCCAGCGGGATCACGATGCCCAGACGGTACACCAGGAAGTCCGCATCGCTGCGCGTCGCCGTGATCGTCGGGACGCCACTGCCGTTGTAGACCACGCCCTCGCTCGAGACGTACTCCGCTTCGCCGTTCCGATGCCAGCGTGCGCCGAGGTCGGCCAGGATGCCACGACCCATGAACGGGAGCTCGAACCGGATCCCGGCCGAGCCGGTCAGTGAGAGAATGAAATCGCTCGACACCGTCTGTTCGTCGATCGTCTCCTCCTGGCCGGTATTGGTCTGATCCGCGGAGATCTTGATCGCCGTGTTCGTCGCGAACCGCGCGAAGCCGACGGAGCCGCCGACGTAGGGGCGAATCGGGCCGAACGGCACCGCGAGCTGCGGACCGGCGCCGAGCATGAGAACCCCGCTCGTCGTCTCCGACTCGAGCTCGAGGAACTCGAAGCCGGTGTCGACGATGAACGGCTCGGACTTGCTGTCCAGCCGGATCCAGCCAAGCTCCGCCTTGAGGCTGAAGATCCCGCGCGAGTCGAGGCCCACCGTGCCCATGCCGTCGAGGCCAAAGCCGTGACGGACGTTGTCGGCGAAAGGTCCGAGCGGCTGACCGTAGAGGCCGGAGATGCCGACGGTGTATCTGGACTGGGCCTGCGCGGCGAACGGAAGCAGCAGGAGGCCGAGCGCGGCGACGATCCGATTGCGAGGGGGCATGCGGGGACTCGCGTCGAAAGCCGTGAAGTTGACGACCAGCGGCTCGTCCAGAGTTGGACGGCCCTCGTGATGCCAATGATACGAGAAAAGCGAGCCAGACTGAACGGACGGGCGGCGCTGCTGATCGCCGTGCTCGCCACGATGACGATCGTCGCTCCCGCGCAGGCACAATCAGGGCGCGCGGCCTGCCTCGCACGCCACTACGCGGCGTACGCCCGCGCGCAGCGCGACTACCAGCGCGCGGTAGAGCGCCTGGTCGTGCGCGAGGACGGCACACTACGCCCGCTCGCGGCGATGGCGCGCGCCGAGCAGATCGCGCGCATCGACGCGCGGCAGCGCGCGGTCGAGACGCTGCTGGCGACCTCGCCCGGCACGGTGCACGTCGACCGGGCGACGAACGAGTGGCTCGATTGGGGTCCGGCGGAAGCTCGTCGCCTGAGCAGCACGGACACCGTGTTCGCTCGGCTCGACTCCCTCGCGCGCTCCACCGCTGCGCTCACGCGCGACCACCCATCGTGGCCTCGCCTGCGTCGGGCGATGCAGCGCTCGTTCCCGTCAGCGGAGCACCGCGCCGCACTCGCCCGTCTAGACGCGACGCTGCACGCGCCGCCGCGCTGCGCCTGAGCGCTGGCAGTCATCCCGAGCGAAGTCGAGGGAGCTGCAGCTGCCGTCGAAGTGCAGATCCCTCGACTCGCTTCGCTCGCTCGGGATGACAGGCGCCGTCATCCCGAGCGCAGTCGAGGGATCTGCACTCGTCGTCATCCCGAGCGAAGTCGAGGGATCTGCACTCGTCGTCATCCCGAGCGAAGTCGAGGGATCTGCACTCGTCGTCATCCCGAGCGCAGTCGAGGGATCTGCACCTCCCCCGACGGGGACTCTACTTCTTTCGGTGGTAGTAGAAGTCGTACGTCGTCGTCCACGTCTTGCCGCCGTCGGTGGACTGCTCTCCCAGCTGGCGTACGGTGGCAGGATCGAGCGGCGAGAAGGTGAGCCTCGATTCCGACGCGGGCGTGGTTCCCAGGGCCGGAGCGTGCGCGCGAAACACGATGCTTTCGCCCGCCCACGTGCTCTCCCGGAATTCAGTGGGATTGCCATCCTGCCCGATCCAGTACTGCTGCCACTGACCGACCGCGGGGTTGAAGGCGTTGAGGCTCTTCCCCTGTCCGCCTTTCGCATTGGTCCAGTTCTCGAGCAGCGCACATCCCCCGCTCACCGACTGCACCACGCTCCCCCCGACGCGCGTGCCGCCCTTCGTGGTGACGTCCCACTCACCGATCCAGAAATCGAACCGATGACGCTCGGCGACATTCGCGCACGGCGTCGGCGCGCTCGCGGGTGCGGCGGCCGCCGTGCTCTGCGCCGGCAGCGCACGTGCAGTCAGCCCCGAGGCCGACACCGCGAGCACACTGAGAAGGAGACCGTCAGCGAGTCTGCGCTGCATGATTGCTCCCGAAATGTCGTGGGTACGAAGCACGACCAGCGTGAACCCCTCCCCAGGGACTCCACGCTGGCCGCACTGCGAGCACCAACCTACATCGACTCTGAGCTTGCGATTACGGACTGCGGACTGCGGACTGCGGACTGCGCTACTTGATATCCGCCGACCGATTCAAGCACTGCCCGCCACTGGACTGCGGATTGTTCGACTCCTCCTGCGGGATCGGCAGGTTCACGTCGGTGCCGTAGTTCGTCCCCTGCTTGTCCGGGTTGGCATCCTGATACGGGCCCGTGGGCCACACCGATTCCGTCGGACGTCCGTACTGGTACGTGAGCCGGCGCAGATCGCCGACGCGGTGGCCGGTGAGGAACAGCGTGAGCGCACGCTCCCGGAACAGCAGATCCTGGCGCCCGGCGGCCGACGCGGGAATGTCAGCGGGGGTGAGCGCCACTGGTTGCGCGCGCGGCAGCGAAGTCTGATCGGGCTCGGACGGATACGTCGGCGCCGCGGCACGCGCCTGGTTCAGCTTCACCAGGAAGGTCGTCGCGTCGCCTACCCGCAACGCCGCCTCGGCCTCGATCAATCGCGCTTCCGCACCGGTCGCCAGCGGCGTCGGCGACTTGTAGTCGAAGTACTTCGTCGTGAAGAACAGCGGCGTGCTGCCGTCGAATCCGAACTCGTAGTTGCCGCCGAGCACCGCAACTGCCTCGAACACCGGCGCACGCGGATCGTCGAGCGACACGTACGGCAGTCCGTTGACCCCCTCGCTCTCGGAGATCGTGAACCGGCTCTCCAGATAGTTGAAGGTGAAGAACGCGTTGTTCTGCCGGCCCGTCGTCTCGCTGTGCTGGATCTCGTACAGGAAGCCCGACGGTACCGCCGCGACGGCCGCCGCGGCCTCGGCGAAGTTCCCGAGATCGAGCAGCGCGCGCCCCTTGCCGATGCGCGCCAGGTTGAGCGCCGTCGAGCCCGCGGTCCCCGCCGCCACGGCGACGGTGATCGCCGAGTCGAACTTGGCGACGGCCGTCTGGAGGAGCTGCGTTCCCGACTGCGCCGGGCCGTATTCGAAGCTGCCGTCCGGGAGCACTCGGCTGGTCGGCACGCCGTTGCAGTAGCCCTCGGCGAACATCACGTACATGAACGCCGCGAGCGCCTGGACTTCCGCGCGCTGCGGGTTGCTCGGGTCGAGGTCACGATACCGCGCGGCCACGAGATCGGCCGTCGCCCGCGCCTGCTGCGCGACCTGGA
>DATEOG010000064.1:0-7252 GCA_035274345.1 Gemmatimonadaceae bacterium | reverse complement strand
ATCGCCGACGTGCTGGAGATGACCGTCGAGGATGCACTGTCCTTCTTCGAGAACCAGCCGCGCGTGCGACAGAAGCTCGAGACGCTCAACGACGTCGGGCTGGGATACATCCACCTCGGCCAGAGCGCCACGACACTGTCCGGTGGTGAGGCCCAGCGCATCAAGCTCGCGACCGAGCTCTCCAAGCGCGACACCGGACGCACATTCTATATCCTCGACGAGCCGACGACCGGGCTCCACTTCGAGGACGTGCGGGTGCTGCTCCACGTGCTCCACCGGCTCGTCGACCGCGGCAACACGGTGCTCGTGATCGAGCACAATCTCGACGTGATCAAGACGGCAGACTGGATCGTCGATCTCGGTCCCGAAGGCGGCACGCGCGGCGGGACGATCGTTGCCGCCGGCACGCCCGAAGACGTCGCGCGCGTCGACGCGTCGCACACCGGACAGTACTTGCGCACCATGCTCGAGCCGCCCACGCGCCGCCGAAAGGCGGGATAGCCGTGGTCTCGCTCCTCGACATCATCGGCCCGGTCATGGTCGGCCCGTCGTCGTCGCACACGGCGGGCGCGTGTCGGCTGGGCCTCCTCGCGCGCAACCTCGTCGGGGGCACGCCGGAAAAGGCGCGCATCGAGCTGCACGGCTCCTTCGCCCGGACAGGCGAGGGGCATGGCACCGACAAGGCGATCGCCGGGGGGCTGATGGGATTCCGCCCGGACGACGAGCGTCTCCGCGACGCGCTCGAGATCGCACAGGGAGAGGGGCTCGATTACGTCTTCGAGAAGACGACCCTCGACGACGACGCGCATCCCAACACGACACGCATCACCGTCGAACGGGGCGAACGGCACGCCGTCATGACGGGCGCGTCGCTCGGCGCGGGACGCATTCTCGTCACGGAGATCAACGGCTACGCCGTCGAGGTGTCGGGCACGTATCACACCATCGTGCTGATCGCCGAGGACGTGAAGGGGTCCGTCGCCGCGATCGCGACCATCCTCGCCGAGCACGGCATCAACATCGCCAACCTCCGACTGACGCGGAAACAGCGCGGCGGCGATGCGTTCATGGTCATCGAGGTCGACGACGCGCCCGGTGAGCCCCTGCGCGACGAGATTCGCTCGCTGCCCTGGGTGCGCTGGGCGTTCCGGCTCGACAAGGTCAGCGGCTGATGTATCGCGCGCTCGCCGACGCGATCCGCGACGCGGAGCAACAGGGAATCTCCCTCGCGCGCCTCGCGCTCGAGACCGAGGCGAAGGATCAGGGTCGCACCGTCGACGACATCCGCGCCGCGCTCCTGCGCGCGCTCGACGTCATGCGCGGCGCCGTCGAGCGCGGAATGGTTGGAGACCTTCACTCCGCCTCCGGTCTCGTGGGGGGCGATGCGGCAAAGCTGCGCCTCGGCCCTCCTGGACCTTTGGCCGGCACGCCCTTCCGCGACGTCCTCGCGCGCGCGCTCGCCGTACAGGAGGTCAACGCGGCGATGGGCGTCATCGTCGCTGCGCCGACGGCGGGAGGGGCGGGAGTCCTGCCCGCCGTGCTCACGGGCCTTGCCCAGGCCCGTCACCTGGCGGACGACGCCGTCGTCGACGCACTCGCCGTCGCCGGTCTGATCGGCGCCGTCATCGCCGAGCGCGCCTCACTCTCCGGTGCCGAAGGCGGATGTCAGGCCGAGACGGGCGCCGCTGCCGCCATGGCTGCCGGCGCCGCTACGGAGATGCTCGGTGGCACCCCCGCGCAGGTCGGACACGCCACCGCTCTGGCCATGCAGGGCACGCTCGGCCTGGTGTGCGATCCGCTCGGCGGACTCGTCGAGCTGCCATGCGTGTTTCGCAACGCCACCGGATCGGCGATCGCGCTCACCGGCATCGAGCTCGCGCTGGCGGGCGTCGAGTTCAGGATTCCCGTCGACGAGGTCATCGACGTGATGGGCGAGATCGGCGCGTCGATGGACGTCCGCTACCGCGAGACCGCGGGTGGCGGACTCGCGGCGACACCGACCGGGCGCCGGCTCGCGCGGGAGCGGCTCGTGCAGATCAAGAAACGCTGACGTCGAAGCACCGCTCCCCCGCCGAGCGAGCGCATCCCCCGTCGTCATCCCGAGCGAGCGTAGCGAGTCGAGGGATCTGCACCTCGGCCTGGTGGTGCAGATCCCTCGACTTCGCTCGGGATGACAGCGAGCGTAGCGAGTCGAGGGATCTGCACCGGGTGGTCCAGCGCGCCTTTACTCATTAGATGCGTGCTCGTAGCTTGCCGCACGACCCTCGGCGCTGAAACGCCACGGCCGAGTTCCCCGTAGGGTGGGCCAACCTAGAGTTCGCAAGGTGTGTGACCGATGCTCACCAAAGACGACATCGAGAGCTTCCTCGTCCGGCTCGGCGCGACCGGCGCCACCTTCTCCGAGGTCGAGCCGGGATTCTGGATCGTGCGCCCGAGCGAGGAGAGCGATCTCTCGATCGCTGTGAACTACACTCCCCCCGTCGTGCTCCTCCGGATCGACGTCATGACGCTGCCGTCGAACGGGCAACAGAGCGCGACGCTCACCCGCCGCCTGCTCGAGCTCAACGCGTCCGACCTGCTCCACGGGTCGTACGGCATCCAGGACGATCGCATCGTCCTCACGGAAGCGCTCGAGCTCTCGGCGCTCGACTATGAAGAATTCCTCGCGAGCTACGAGAGCATGACGCTCGCGCTCGCGTCGCACCTTCGCGAGCTCGGCTCGTACCGCGAGGCACGCTGATTCCCATGGGCATCTTCGATCGTTTCTCCGCGCTCCTCAAGTCCAACATCAACGACCTGATCTCGAAGGCTGAGGATCCGGAGAAGATGTTGACGCAGATTCTCGTGGACATGCGCGGCCAGCTCGTGAAGGCCAAGCAGCAGGTCGCGTCCGCCATCGCCGACGAGAAGCGGCTGCGCGACCAGGCCGACGCCGAGTTCAAGCAGGCGCAGGATTGGGAGCGCCGCGCGATGCTGGCCATTCAGGAAGGGCGCGACGATCTCGCCAAGCAGGCTCTCGTCCGTCAGGCCGAGCACACCAGCCACGGGGAGCAGCTGCAGACCACGTGGGAGCAGCACCGCCTCGAGACCGAGAAGCTCAAGAACCAGCTGCGCGACCTCAACGACAAGATCGAAGAGGCCAAGCGCAAGAAGAACCTCCTCATCGCTCGTCAGCGCCGCGCGCAGGCCCAGCAGCGCATCGCCGAGACGATGTCTTCGCTGTCCGAGAAGAGCGCGTTCGAGGCGTTCGCTCGCATGGAGGAGCGCATCGAGAACAACGAGCGCATGATCAAGGCGTCCTCGGAGATCGAGGACGAGTTCACCGGCGACACGCTGCATCGCGAGTTCAAGCAGCTCGAGAAGGGCAGCGTGAGCGTGTCGGTCGACAACCAGCTTCTCGCGCTCAAGCAGAAGATGGGAATGCTCCCTGCTCCCGCCGCTCAGCCGAACAAGGCGCTCGGCGCCGGTCAGCGTGACGAGGAGGAGGTGCACGCCGAGATCGAGCACCCGACGGAAGAGAAGGGTCGGTGAGCGGCGAGGGCGCGGCGCGCCGATTCAAGTTCGCGCCGATCCTCACCGCGACCGTCTTCACCGTCCTGCTGGTCTGGATCGCGGGGAAGGTCGCGCACGTCATCCTGCTGCTCTTTCTGGGCATCATGATCTCGCTGTACCTCGGCGCCCTGTCCGGGGCGCTGCAGCGTCGGCTGCGCATCCCGCCTGGCTGGTCGCTGGCGGCCGCGGTATTTGTCACTCTCGGCGGCCTCGCGCTCCTGTTCTCCATCCTCGTCCCGCCGCTGATCGTGCAGACGCGCGAGCTCGTTCGCGTCCTGCCGAACTACATCACCGGATGGGAGGCGGCGATCGACCGGCTCGTCGTGCGCGTTCCCGCGCTGGCCGCCGTCTACGAGCCCGGTCAGCACAAGCTCCTCCTCGCTCTCTACGATCAGGTCGCCGGTCAGTTCAACGACGTCGTTCCCAAGGTGTTCGGCGTCGTCGAGGTGCTCATCAGCATCTTCTCCGTCTGCGTGATGGGGCTGTATCTCGCGCTCCACCCCGCGCTGTACCGGGAGTGGCTCATCGCCCTCTTTCCGCCGATCCATCGCGACCTCGTGCGCGACGTGCTCACCGACTGCGCGGACTCCCTCCGCGCCTACATCGTCGGTCTGCTCCTCGCGATGACCTTTCTCGCGACGCTCACCGCGATCGGGTTGTACGTGCTGCGCGTGCCGTACGCGCTCACGTTCGCCGTGTTCACCGGAATCGCCGTGGTCGTGCCCTTCTTCGGGACGTTGCTCGCCACCGCGCTTCCCGTGCTGTTCGTCATCGGGGGGCCGGATGGGGGCACGCGCGCCCTCTGGGTGGTCGTCGTGGGCATCGTCGTCCACCTGATCGAGGGCAACGTCGTCGCGCCCCTCATCATGTCGAAGAAGGTCGACCTGCCCCCGGTGCTGACCATCGTGTTCGTGCTCATCGTGGGAAAGCTTCTCGGTCCGCTCGGGCTCCTCGTCGCCGTCCCCGGTCTCGCCGTGATCATGGTGATCGTGCGGCGCATCCTGCTCACGCGCCTGTACGAAGGGCAGGGATTCCGCCGCACGACGCGCGAGCGCCCGCTCGTTCTCCGCCTTCCGGCCAGCGAGGGAGGAATCATTCTTCCGCGCAACGTCCCCGACGTTCTCTCGATCCTGGAGCGGCGCGCCGCGGCGGCCCCTGTGTAGATTGTGCGTTCGTCGCTGACGAGCTCACTCTCGCACGTTCCGACTTCGCATGTCGCGTGACCAACGCTTTCTGATCCTCGCCGACGGCCTGTTCGGCCCGGAGAGCTCCAAGACCGCCAACGCCTGCATCCGCTACACGCCCGAGCGCGTCGTCGGCGTGATCGATGCCACCCGCGCCGGCCGCACTGCGGGCGACGTGGTGGGATTCGGCGGCGACATACCGGTCGTCGCCACGCTCGACGAGGGGCTCGCGCTGAAGCCGGATGCACTCCTGATCGGCATCGCGCCGGCCGGGGGCAAGCTCCCCGCCGAGTGGATCCTGCTCGTGGCGCGCGCCATCGAGCACGGGCTCGAGATCTGGAGCGGCCTGCATACCTTCATCGCCGACGTGCCCGAGCTTGCGGCGCTCGCGGCGTCGCGCGGCGTCGCGATCCGCGACCTTCGGCGCCCGCCCGCAAGCCTCGACGTCTCGCGCGGCCGTGTGCTCTCGATCGATGCGACGGTCGTGCTCACCGTCGGCACCGACTGCAACATCGGCAAGATGACCACGCAGCTGCAGATTCTCGACGCGCTCCGCGCCAGAGGAATCCGCACTGCGTTCGCCGCGACGGGACAGACGGGCATCCTCATCGAAGGCCGTGGCATCGCCGTCGATGCGGTGGTCGCCGACTTCATCGCCGGCGCGGCCGAACGGCTCGTGCTCGAGCACGCGAAGGACGCCGACCTCGTGCTCGTCGAAGGACAGGGATCGATCATTCACCCGAGCTACTCGGGCGTCACCTATGGTCTGATGCATGGGTCGCTGCCTCACGCGCAGGTGATGTGCGCGCAACCCACCCGCAAGGCCATCAACGGCTGCGAGTGGGTGAAGATCCCGCCGCTCGCCGAGTTCATTCGCCTCAGCGAGGCCGCTCTCGCGCCGTTGCGCCCGTCGCCGGTGATCGCCGTTGCGCTCAACACCTTCGACCTCGGCGAGGACGCTGCGCGCCGTGTCGTCGAGGAGACGCAGCGCGAGACGGGCTTGCCGACGACCGACCCCGTTCGATTCGATTCAGCGCCGATCGTGGACGCAATCGCCGCGTTTCATGCGGCGCGTGTGCGGTCCTCCGGCAGCCTCCACGACCACGCCGCCGCCACGAGCGCGAGCCCGCCCGCCCAGAGCAGCGCCTCGCGATAGTCGTTCACCGGCGCGAACAGCCCGAACACGAGCGTGCACACAGCAGCCGCGACACGGCCGATGTTGTAGCAGAATCCGGCGCCAGTCGTGCGCAGCAGCGTCGGAAAGAGCGGCGGCAGGTACATCGTGAACAGCGCGAACACGCCCGAGAAGAACCCCGCGAGGGGGAACCAGAAGAAGGCGAGCGAGTTGACGCCCCGCGGCACTGCGAACGCCGCCAGAATCCCCAGGCCGAGTCCCGCGAGGAAGACGACGATCGCCCGACGGTTGCCGATCGCGCGCGCGAGCCACCCGGCGGAGAAGTTGCCCACGATCGCCATGACGTTCACCACGAAGAACGACGCCGAGACGATACGCGTCACCTCTCCCGGCTCGGTGCCGGCTTCGACGAGCAGACGCCGCAGGTGCTGCGACTGCCAGAACTGGAACAGCCACCAGCCCGAGAGCGCCAGCGCGCACGTCGTCGTCGTGCGCAGCGTGATGGAAGCGACGCTGCCGCGGAACAGATCGCGCGCACGCGGCCGCGATATTACCCTCGCACGCTCTCGCTCCCACGTCTCCGGCTCCGGAACGTGACGGCGGATCCAGAACACGAGGAACGCCGGCAGTACCCCGACGAGGAACACGAAGCGCTCGCTCTGCGGCGGTAGCACGAGCGAAAGAAGTCCAACCGTGATCGCCGCGAGGAGGATGCCGAGATTGACGCCCGTCTGGAGCATCGCGGCGATCCAGGGGCGCCATGCCTTCGGCCACGTCTCCGACAGCAGCGAGGCGCCGACCGCCCATTCGCCACCGATTCCCAGCGCGGCGATGAAGCGGAAGAGCATCAGCTGCCACCAGTTCTGCGCGAAGGCGCACAGTCCCGTGCAGATCGCGTAGGTGAGGATGGTGAGCGAGAGCGCGCGGCTGCGCCCGAGGATGTCTCCCAGTCGACCGAAAAAGGAGCCGCCCAATGCCCAGCCTAGCAGGAACGCTGCCTGGATGTACGCGCTCTTCTCCTTCACTCCCGGGTCGGCGTTGCTGACGGCGCCGATGAGCTGCAGTACCACGGGGGCCGCGACGAGCGTGTACAGGTGCATGTCCAGACCGTCGAACAGCCAGCCGAGCCACGCGGCCGTTCCCGATCGCCATTGCCGCGGCGTCAGCTCGCTCAACCGGGTCGCGTCGGGCGCGGCGGCTTCGCCCGCCTCGAGCGTCGTATCGATCTCGGTGTGGCGTGTCCGCTCGAGCTGCACCGGGCCTCCTGGATGGCTGCGCCCGCCGGCAGGCGGACGGCGCCAATGATGCCTCGGTGCGCGCTCGGCGCAAGACGACGCGCGGCGCTTTCATGCGAGATGCGGCGACCCGGTGACGTAGCGGC
>DATEOG010000063.1:0-2817 GCA_035274345.1 Gemmatimonadaceae bacterium | reverse complement strand
CGTGATGCTGGCCATCGGGTTGATCGGTCCGTATTTCGTCGTGGACGTCACCTTCGTGGTCGGAGCGAGATGGCTTGGCCAGCGCGACGTCTCGCCGCTGGCGTTCGCGCTGTTCGCGCCGCTCACGACGTTCGCGCTGCTCCGAGGCCGCACCGTGGAGCTGATGCTGGTGGCTCGCGATCAGGTCGTGGAGGAGCTCTCCGACGCGGTGCTCGTGGTGGACGCGCAGGGGAGGTTGATCGACGTGAATGCGCGAGCCCGCGCCCTGCTCGGCACGTCGGAGACGATCATCGGGCGTTCGCTCGACGAGTTCGCGAACGTTGCGCCGCTCCTGCCGGCGATCGAGCAGGAGCCCGGTCCGACGCGCCAGGTGTCGGCGGGATCGCAGCAGCTGGACGTGCACGTCGCGTCACTGCGTGGCGCCGAAGGGCGCGACGCGAAGGTCGTGGTGCTCCACGACGTCACCGCGCTGCGCGACGCCAACGCCGCGTTGAGCGCCGCACGCGACGAGCTGGAGCATCGCGTGCGCGAGCGGACGGCGGAGGTGTTCGATCGCGAGCGGCTGCTGAGCGCCATCTTCGACAACAGCCTGCAGTACATGGGGCTTCTCGATCGCGAGGGCCGTGTGCTGACGAGCAACCAGGCCGCGAACGCGCTCGTCGGATGCACGCCGGAGGAGGTGGCGGGTCAGCCATTCTGGGAGACGCCGTGGTGGCGGCACGACGCGGAGCAGCGAGAGCAGATCCGGCTGGGGATCCAGGCCGCGGCGCGCGGCGAATCGTTCCGCATGCTCGTCACGCACCCCGATCTCGATGGTGCGTTGCGCGAGGTCGACTTCTCGCTCAGCCCGGTGCTCGACGCCGAGGGGCAGGTACGCTGGCTGACGGCGGAGGGACGCGATCTCACTCGGCTTCGCCGGGGCGAGCGAGAGCGCGAGGAGCTGCAGCAGCAGGTGATGCACCTCCAGCGCCTGGAATCGATCGGGCGGCTCGCCGGGGGCGTGGCGCACGACTTCAATAATTACCTCACGGCGATCATGGGCAACGCCGCGCTCGTGCGTGAGGGACTCGTCGACGGATCGCTGGACGCCGAGGCGCTCGATGGAGTGCTGCACGCCGCACGCAGCGCGTCGCAGGTGACGCGACAGCTGCTCGCCATCGGACGCCGTCAGTCGGCGGGGACGGGACCGGTGGACATCGCCGCGTCGCTCAATCGTCTGCATGCGCTGCTCGGCCGCCTCCTCGGTGCCGAGATCCAGCTCGTCACGCGTGGTGCGCCGAACACCGGTCTGGCGGCGATCGATCCGGGTCCGCTGGAGCAGGTGCTCGTCAACCTCGCGATCAACGCGCGCGACGCGATGCCCAACGGCGGCGTGCTGTCCATCACTTCGGACTCGGTGGTACTGGACGAGCACGAGGCGCGCGCGCGAGCCATCGCGCCCGGCCCCTACGTGCGCATCACCGTGAGCGACACGGGCGACGGAATCACCGACGAGGTGCGCGAACGAATCTTCGAGCCGTTCTTCACCACCAAGCCGGAGGGCAAGGGCACCGGTCTGGGGCTGGCGATCGTGTTCAGCGTGATGCGCGGCGCGGGGGGACACGTGGAGCTGCAGACCTCGGACGGTCGTGGCGCGCAGTTCGTCCTGCACCTGCCCAGCGCGATGCGCGTCCCCTCGGCCGCGAGAATCAGTGCACCGGTTCCGCGGGCGGAAGGCAGCGGCCGCGTGCTCGTCGTCGACGATCGCGACGAGGTACGCCGATTCGTCGAGCGCGGGCTGCGCGACCGCGGCTTCGAGCTTCGCACCGCCGGCAGTGCGCGTGAGGCGCTCGATGTCCTGGATGGCGGCTGGCAGCCCGACCTGCTGCTGTGCGACGTGCGGATGCCGGGAACGAGCGGGCCCGCGCTCGTCCAGATGGTGCGCGAGCGGGGCGACCGCGTGCCGGTGCTGTACATGTCAGGACAGCACGACGGCGTGGTCGGACTGTCCCCCGCCGACACGGTGATCGCCAAGCCGTTCACGATCGACGCGCTGGTGACGGCGATCGACGCGGCGCGCGTGGACGTACCGACGACGGAACGCGGCTGACCGGACGCGGCGGCGGGGGGTGCGCCGCGCGAGCGCATCGCCAGCGGATGCGCTTTGCGCCGCGTCCCCCGCGCCAACCGTTGGCCCACTACCCGGTGTATGCTCGTGGGGAGCGTGTTCGCGGCGATTGCGCGAGGGGCTCCGACAACCCAGCCAGCGAGGACGAAGGGATGAGTGTCGTGTCGATGACGAAGGCCTGCCGGCTCGCGGTCGCGGCCGCGATGATGGCTTCGACGAGCGCCGGTGCGCAGCAGCCGACCGCGCGCATCGTGAGCGCGGCGAACCGCTTCCTGGCCACGCTGGATCAGCAGCAGCGCGGGGCGGTGAGCTTCGCCTTCGACGACGACGCGCAGCGCGCCCGCTGGTCGAACTTCCCCGTAAGGATGACGCCCCGTGCCGGCCTCAAGCTTGGCGACCTGAGCGCGGCGCAGCGCTCGGCGGCGATGTCGCTGCTGTCGTCGGTGCTCAGCTCCAAGGGCTACGAGAAGATCCAGCAGATCATGGACGCGGACGAGGTGCTGAAGACGAGCGAGCGGAACAACCCGATGTTCGGACGCGATCTCTACTACCTCTCGTTCCTCGGCACGCCGTCGGAGAAGCAGCCGTGGATGCTGCAGTTCGGCGGGCATCATCTCGCGGTGAACGTCACCATCGCGGGGGAGCACGGCGTGCTCACGCCGACGCTCACCGGCGCGCAACCCGCGCTCTACACGCTCGCCGGGAAGACC
>DATEOG010000062.1:0-6347 GCA_035274345.1 Gemmatimonadaceae bacterium | reverse complement strand
GCCGTGATCTCCGGCTCGAAGCCGAACCGGTCCGACGCGAGCTCGCCGACGAGGCTCCGCGCCAGCTCCCCGCGGACCGCCTTGTAGCACGTCTCCATGTCCGTGAGGTTCAGGTTCGTCAGCATGTTCGAGAAGAGCGTGAGCAGCGTGTTGCCGACCGAGTGCCAGTAGTAGAGCACCCGGTGCGGCCCGCCGAGGAAGCGCGAGCCGAAGCACGCGTCCGCCTTGCCGGCCACGATCGGCGCCAACAGCTCGGGCCAGTCCTGGGGGTCGTACTCGAGGTCGGCGTCCTGGACGATGACGATGTCCCCCGTGGAAGCGGCCAGGGCGGTCCGGATCGCCCGGCCCTTCCCCCCGTTCTGGGGCTGCAGCACGAGGCGGTCGATGTAGCCCGCCTCGTGGAGCGCCACGAGGCGCTCCCGCGTGCCGTCGGTCGAGCAGTCGTCGACGCAGATGATCTCCTTCTTCACCGGCGTGGCGTGGACGCGGTCGAGGATGGTCTCGATCGTGTTCAGCTCGTTGTACACGGGGATCAGCACCGACAGGGTCACCGTCGCCGGATCCAGGGGCGTCAGCTCCCGCGGCTTCGCCGCCAACGTGAACGTGCGGGGTGCGGAGGAGATCGAAGTCATGGTGCGTTCACGGTGAAGATGCCGCCGCCGTCGACACGCTCGCGAAGGCGAAGCCGGTTTGGGAACTGCAAGGCGACGAACTGCGCCGCGTCGAACGACTTGCCCGCGCCGGCCACGACGGTGCGCACGGGATACGCGTCGAGCACGGGCAACAGACCTTCGGTAGCGTTCTCGCGCGGCGAGTAGTCGCGCAGGTACTGCGCGGGCGTGAGGGTGATTATCGGCAGCGCGGGACGTCCGGTATAGAGATAGACGGCGCCCTCGTAGTCCGTGGCCACGAGCTCGCCCGGCGCGGTATTGGCGGCGACCGCACGGACCGCGGACGCGATGCGCGGCGTGTTCGCTCGCGGGATGCTGGACCACCAGCGGCCGCGAATACCGCGCAGCTCGTACGCCGCGTAGCCGACGCTCACCCACACGAACGACGCCGCGAGCGCGAGCCGGATCGGTGCCCGCCAGGCCGGTCGGGCGAGGGCCGCCCATCCGCCGATGGCCACGAGCGCGAGCAGCAGCGGCCACACCGTCCACACGAACCGCGCCGTCTGGAACGGCCACACGATCACGATGGCGAGATAGCCGGCGAGGAAGAGCAGAGTCACGGGCATGCGTCGCCACGCGGCAACGCACGCGGCGACGACGAGCAGGGCGAGCGCAGTCAGTGTCGCGGCGTGAGCCGCGCCGCCTCGCATCGGCGAGAACAACACGGCCAGCATCGTGCTGGTCTCGCTCGTCGTCTTCGCGACCGTCGCGGGAATCATCGAGACGCCGAGCGTGCGCACGCCGCGCACCCACCACGACGCGTACGAGTCGTACATGCCGAGCATCGGCGACGGCAGCGTACCGCCATGCCGCGCGACCCATAGCTGCCACGGGAGCAGCGTGAGACATGCGGCAACCGTCAGCAGCGCCGCGTCGCGCCAGCGGCGCCTCACGCCGAGCGCGATCACCGCCGCGGGCACCAGCACGATGCCGTGCGTGCGCACGAGCGCGCACACGCCGATGGCCACGCCGAGCGCGAGCACGCGCCACGCCGCCGCGGACTCGTCCACGAGACGCTCGAGCGCGAGCAGCAGCGCCAGCGCGAGCGCGAGGAAGCACAGCTCCGAGAGTACGAGATTCCCCAGGATGAGCAGCGGAACGCTCACGGCGGTCACGGCACCCACGCCGATCGACCATGCGGAACCAAGTCCAACGCGTGTGCGCAACAGCATCGCCACGCAGACCGACGCGGCGGCGAGAAAGACGGCGTTCATCGCCTTGAACGCGACGATGCTGGCGGGAAACGCGGGCACGAAGAACGAGAGGAACGCGAGCAGCGCCGGGTAGCCCGGCGGGAAGTGCGTCCCCGCCGGATGACCGGGCACGTTGAGGTAGCGGTATCCCTCGCCCGAGGCGAGCGCTCGAGCGAGGATGACGTAGAAGGAGTCGTCCGCGACCACGCCGACGGGCAGCGCATCGACGATGGCGAGACCCACCGAGAGCGCGAGCGCGCCCACGCCCGCGAGGCCGAGCGGCCACCACGCCGTCGCGCGCCCGGTCGCGACGGCGGTCGCGACGGGCGCACGCGCAACATCCCCGTGATCCACGGGCACCGCCACCGTCACGCTTCGACGCCGTACCGCGAGAGCTTGCGATAGAGCGTCGACGGATCGATGCCGAGCACCTCGGCGGCGCGGCTCTTGTTGCCGCCCTCGCTCTGCAGCACCCACATGATGTACGCGCGCTCCACCGCCTCGAGCGTCGGATTGGCCGGCGGCCGGTCGGCGACGAGCGGCTCGCTCACGCGCGCCGTGACGCGCTCCGGAAGCGCGTTCACCGGAATGGATTCGCGCGACGTGAGGATCACCGCGCGCTCCAGCGCATTCTCCAGCTCGCGCACGTTGCCCGGCCACGAGTACGACACCAGCGCATCGAGCGCGTCGTCCGACAGCGTCTTCTGCTCCTCGCCGCGCAGCGCGGCGATGCGGGAGAGAAAGTGTTCGGCAAGCAGCGGGATGTCGTCCGACCGCTGGCGCAGCGTCGGCAAGTGCAGGGCGATGACGTTCAGTCGGTAGTAAAGATCACTCCGGAAGCCGCCCCGCTTCATTTCCTCGTCCAGGTCGCGGTTGGTCGCCGCCAGCAGACGGACGTCGATCGGGAGTGGATCCGTCGCGCCGACGGGGATGACTTCGCGGTGCTGCAGCACGCGGAGGAGCTTCACCTGCGTGGCCGGCGTCGTCTCGCCGATCTCGTCGAGGAAGAACGTCCCCTTTTACGCGGCCATGAACAGACCCATCTTATCCTTCACCGCGCCTGTGAACGACCCCTTCACGTGTCCGAACAGCTCGCTCTCGAGCAGGCTCTCGGGAAGCGCTCCACAGTTGATCGACGCGAAGCTCTTGTCGCCGCGGCTCGACAGCTCGTGGATGTAGCGGGCGATGACTTCCTTACCGGTCCCGGATTCGCCCTGGATCAACACGGTCGAGTCGGTGGGCGCGACGGTCTCGGCGAGGCGAAGCACCTCCAGCCAGCTCCGGCTGTTGCCCACGGGACGGCCCGACGTGGCCTGCGTGTGGCGCTTGATCTCCTGGCGCAGCGAGCGGTTCTCGACCCGCAGCTCGCGGTGCTCGCCGGCGCGCTTGAGGATCGCCAGCAGCTCGTCGTTCTGGAACGGCTTCTGGATGTAATAGAAGGCGCCCTCGTTCACCGCCTGCATCGCCGACTGCAGCGTCGCCTGCGCGGTCATGAGGATCACCGGCGTGTCCGGGTTCTGCTGCCGCGCCGCGGCGAGGATCTCGACACCCCCCACATCGGGCATGCGGACGTCGGAGAGCACGATGTCGGGCTGGAGCGATGCGAGCTGCGCGAGACCCTGCCGACCGCCCTGCGCGGTGTGCGTGTCGAAGCCGGCGTTGCGCAGCAGGATGCCGAGCGACTCGAGAATCCCCTGCTCGTCGTCGACGACCAGGACTGTGGGGGTGCGAGGGGCGATCACGTGAGCACCGCGACGGAGGAGGTGGGTGTGGGGACGGGCCGGCGCGATGGCTCGGCGCGCGGCAGTACGACGGTGAACCGTGTTCCGGTCGATCCGCTGTCGACGAACACCATGCCGCGGTGTGCGTCGATCGCGCGATGTACGACGGCGAGTCCGAGACCGCTGCCGCCGGGCTTGGTCGTGAAGAACGGGTCGAACAGTCGGTCGCGAATCTCGACGGGGATGCCGGCACCGGCATCGGTCACCGTGAGCATCACGCCGCCGTATTCGTACCGTGTGCTGCCGACGTGCTCGGGGAGCGCCGGTCCGACCGCGAGGAGCACATCGCTCCCTTCGGGCGAGGCCTGAATCGCGTTGAGCAGCAGATTGAACACGGCGCGGTGCAGCAAATCCTCGTCGCCGTCAACCACGTGCTCGAACAGCTCCACGTCGGTGGCCACGCGCACGCCATCAGGGCGGTTGGGGCTCGCGTTCGCCAGCCTGGCCGCCGACTCGCACAGGCGCCCGAGGTCGATCGGCTCGACGCGCGCCACGCGCACGCGCGCAAAGTCCAGAAACTCCGAGAGCAGCCGGCTCAGACGATCGGACTCCCGCATCACCAGGCGGGCAAGCGTCTGCTCGTCCTTGCCCGTGAACGGCGACCGCGCCAGCTGTTCCACGGCGCTGCGGATCGACGCGAGCGGATTCTTGATCTCGTGCGCCAGCGACGCCGACAGCTCCGCGACTCCCTCGAGGCGCTCGGCGCGAAGGCGCAGCACCTCCATGCGCTTCTGATCGGAGATGTCCTGGAAGATCGCCGTCGCCGTGCGGTCGGTGCGCAGGCCGTCGCCGTCGGTGTACGTCGTCGTCACGCCGATCGACAACCGTTTCCCCGCCACGGCGATCATCCCCTCGCCGCGCGTCGTCCGGACTCGGCTCGTCACCGCGCGCTCGAGCGACTCGCCCAGCTCGGGGGCGATCGACCGCAGGCGGCCGAGGACGTCCTTCCCCTTCCCCCGCTCGAGATCGATCGCCAGCAGCTGCTCGGCCATCGGGTTGGCGAACAGCAGCCGGCCGGATTCGTCGATCGTCACGATGCCGCTGCGGATGTTGTGCAGGATGTCCGCCGCCTGGAGTCGGACGTGCGCCAGCTCGGCTTCCGTCCCCGCGCCCAGCTCCTTCACCTTTGCGCTGAGGTACGCACTGCCGAGGGCGACGATGGCGAAGACCGCGAGCTGGAGCCATACGCCGATCGTGAACGACAGCCCGACGCCCCAGACGGCGTCGGCGACATACATCACATTTCCGAGAGCGGCCACCAGCAGCCCGCCCCCCACCGGGAGGAGCAGCGAGGAGGTGGCGATCACCAGGATGTAGAGGGCGGCGAACTGGGAGGGGTTTCCGTTCGTCGCCGTCACGTGCACGACGGCCGTGACCAGCAGGAGGTCGAAGACCGCCTGCAGATAATGAAAGGTGGTATCGAGCGCCCGGTTGTAGAATCCGCTGTAGATGACGGACGTGCCGGTGACGATCAGGGAGGCGACGAACGCCAGCGTGGCGACGAGGATCTTCCGGCCATCGGTGTCCGGATGCTCCCACACCAGCACTGCGGCGAGGAAGATGGCCGCGGCGATGGACAGCCGCCCGACGTAGACCCAGCGGACGAGCCGCTCCGGGTCCAGGAGGAAGGCGCGTTCCTCGTCGAGTAGTCGGGTCGAGAGTTTCACAGGGAGTCTCGCAAAGTGCCAGAGACGGTGGGGAGGATCGATTCTGGCATTCTGCCACTGTTCATCTCGCTGGACGACCGGCCACCAGAGGGGTTACGCGATGAGCAAGGAAGGGGTGTTGGAAGTCTCCGAGGGACTCGCCATACCGCGCTTTGAGCTGGAGTTCCGGGCGTCGCGGGCGGGGGGCGCGGGCGGCCAGCACGTGAACACCTCGAGCACGCGGATCGAGCTGCTCTGGAACGTGGCGCGCACCACGGTGCTCGACGACGAGCGGAGGGCGCGTGTGGCCGCGCGCCTGGCCACCCGGATCGACGGAGAGGGGTGGTTGCGGGTGGTCTCCAGCGCACGCAGAAGCCAGCAGCAGAATCGTGAGGC
Organism: Gemmatimonadaceae bacterium; assembly: GCA_035274345.1. GTDB lineage: Bacteria > Gemmatimonadota > Gemmatimonadetes > Gemmatimonadales > Gemmatimonadaceae > AG11. The sequence goes on along the minus strand of DATEOG010000062.1, from coordinate 660 downwards.
CGCCGAGGCGCGGCTGGCGGAGTTGGTGCGCGGAGCGCTCGTCGTTCAGAAGCGCCGGCGTCCCACGAAGCCGACACGCGCCTCGCAGGAGGAGCGCATCCGCGTCAAGCGGAAGCGGAGCGAGACCAAGCGGATGCGACGCGGCGACGCTGACTGACGCTTCGCGTCGCGGCGAGGTCCCTGATGGGGATGAATCGGCGCGCTCCGACCGTCTGCACTGGTGAGCGATGACCGCTTTTCGTGCGCCACAATGTCCCATGCAGGCGCGCAGGGGGTGTCCCCCGAATCGCGTGTCGATAGTAGTGAGGGATATGGGACGATCGGCCGCTTGTGCCGTGGTGCGCGCGAGTCGAGGTTAGGCGGCAGCGGGCCCGAGCGCATTCCGCAGCGTCGGTGGGCGCAGAAGGTCGGTCGATCCTCGCTCCAAACGTGTCGGTGCAGGTCGGTTAGGGAACACAGGCGGGGCACCAAGTTTGCCCTTCTTTGCTCGAGGCGTCTCGTGGCGCGCTCGGCAAGATCCTCATTCGCGGCTAGTCCGCGGGATTCGCGCGATGACTTCCTTCGCTCCCCGCCGCGCAGGGCTGTTCGCTTTGCTCGGTGCGCTCCTCATTGGAGCGCCTGCCCCCGTGGCAGCGCAGTACTTCGGTCGGAACAAGGTCC
>DATEOG010000061.1:0-3685 GCA_035274345.1 Gemmatimonadaceae bacterium | reverse complement strand
TTGAAGCCGAACAGCACGAGCCCAGAGCCGAGGGCAAGCACGCCGACGATGGCGGTGAGCCAGAGCAGCTCGCCGCGCAGGAGCTGCGACCACCGACTCTGCACGCGCGACTCGACCTCGAGCTCGGTGTTCGGCTGCTGCACGATCACGGCGCCGAAGCGCTTCATCACCGCATGCGCCTCCTCGTCGCGCGCGTTGGCGAGCAGGAAGCGCGGCGACTCGGGGATCCAGCGGTTGAGCAGGACGAACAGCACTCCCGTCGGCAGCCCGATCAGCCAGAGGATGCGCCAGCTGTAGGTGGGCACGAGGGCGACGGCGATCCAGCTCGTGATGATGTACGCGCCGGCGATGTCGGCTCCGACGAGGATCATCAGCCAGCTGCGATGCCGCGCCGGGATGGTCTCGGCGAGCAGCGAGTAGCAGATCGGAAGCATGCCGCCGACGGCGAGCCCCATGACGAAGCACATCACGAGGTTCCACGAATACGTCGGCATCGCGCCGCAGATCGACGTGCCGATGAACCCGATGCCCGCGTAGAGGATCGACGCACGCCGGCCGATCCGATCGCCGAGCCAGCCCCAGAGGAATGAGCCCAGCACGGTGCCGATGATGCCGGAGAGCGAGAGGTAGGCGACCGGCGTCGTGCCACCCGGGTTCAGCGGTCCCTTGAGCCCGTACTCCATCGTGATGCCGGGGATCACGAAGGCGAGCGCCGTCGGCTTCATGATGTCGATCGTTACGGCGAGCATCATCGTCGCCACGAGGCCCCAATGCGCGCGCGTCAGCGGCGCGTCGTCGAGCGCGCTCACGCGAATTCTCGACGCGAGCTCGGCGTTGGTGGGCGGGGTTCTGGGCAGCAGGCCGTACACGCTCACGACGAGCCCGACGAGGATGGCGACCATGCCGACCTTCATCGGCGTCTCCATCGGCATGCCGACGAGCCGGTAGCCCATGTCCTTCCCCATCAGATACATCGGCAGATGGGCGATGACTCCGCCGATGACCAGCGCGACGCCTATCCAGAAGGCGGCCGCGTGGCCGAAGGTGACCCCACCGATCCTGCCTCCTCCCTCGTGCGCAGGCTGCGCCATGCCGAGCTCTCTCCTCTCGTTCTACCGCGTGCGATGAATGGACGACTTCAATAAGAAACGCGCGGGTCCGAGGCGCGGACAGGGGTGCTCACCGAGCGAGTGCGGCGACTCCGACGTCGGGGAAGTCGCCGAAGATCCCGTCCACGCCGAGCGACGCGAACGCTCGCCACTCCGCGGCGGCGTCGTTCGCGTAGCCCTTCGGCAGGAAGGCATCGTCGCTGCGAAGGGTCCAGACGTGCACGGAAAGACCGGCGCGATGCGCATCCGCGACGAGCGAGGTCGGCGTGCCTCGCCGGCCGGCGGAGTCGATGGGCTGGACGAGCGTCTTCTCCACACCGATGGCATCGGCGTAGCGGGCGATGCGCGCGAGGCCCGCCGGCGTGATCATCTCGGCGTACGTCGTAGGCACATCCGCATACGACCCGGCATCGGTCGGCCCGCCCTCCGCCGCGACGAGCTGGGCGAGGCGCACGCGGGTACGCGAGCGAAGGGCTCGCAGATTCTCCACCTCGAACGACTGGATGAACACGGGCGCGTCCTTCGTCGTCCATCCTCGGCGCGCGAGCGCGGTCAGGAGCGGGCCCTCGAGCGGCCGGCCAATCGACCGGAAGTACGACGAGTGCTTGGTCTCCGGATAGACGCCGATGCGCCGGCCGGTCTCGGCCGAGCGGCGCGCGACGAGCTCGAGGATCTCGTCCAGTGTGGGGATCGTCTCCCGGCCGTCGTACGCGTGCGAGCGGAAGGCAAGTCGCTCGGTCGCCCGGAGCGTCCTGAGCTCGGCGAGGGTGAAGTCCTCGGTGAACCATCCCGTCACGCTCCGGCCGTCGATCGTGTGCGTCGTCTTCCGGTCCGGGAACTTCGCGGCGACGTCGGTTGTGCCGCCGATCTCGTTCTCGTGACGGGCGACGAGCACGGAGTCCTTCGTGCTCACGAGATCGGGCTCGATGAAGTCGGCGCCCATGTCGATGGCGAGCGCGTACGCGGCGAGCGTGTGTTCGGGACGGTGTCCGCTGGCTCCTCGGTGCGCGATGACGATGGGCCGGACACCGGGCAGCGACGCCGTGCGCGGCGGTGCGGGCGCGGGAGTCACGCACGCGCCGGCAGTCACGAGCGCGAGGAGCGCACCGACCTTCCATGAGTCACGCATCGCGCAAATGTACCGGGGAGACGGACGCGAGCCAGGCGACTCGGTCGGCGGCAAGGTTCAGATCCCTCGACTCGCTACGCTCGCTCGGGATGACGCCGCTTGTCATCCCGAGCGGAGCGCGCAGCGCGCAGTCGAGGGATCTGCACTCCCGACGCCCGTCGGCTCGCTCGGGATGACGCCGACTGTCGCCCTCCGAGCCGGTGATGCAACATGATGCCGATGAAGTCATCGCTCGCAATGCTCCTGCTCGTCGCGCTCGCCGCGACTCACGGCGCCGTCGCGGCTGCTCAGGCTGCAGACGGCTGCGAGGGTCCGCAGCGCACGCACGAGCACAGCCGTGACCTCTACTGCATCGAGCTCATTTCGGCGCCGGGGGTGGAGCGCGCGTCGGGTCGGGTCGCGCTGGGTTTCGATGCGGGGCCGTTCACCGTCGCGGCGACCGCCGAGGGCGCGCTGCGGTACACGCCGACGATCACGCTCGCCCAGCTGCCGGCGCCGTCCTCGCTGGGTGCGTACGCGGTCTACGTCGTCTGGGCGGCGACGCCGTCGATGGATCGGGTGCGCCGGCTCGGCGTCGCGGCCGAAGGGCGTACGCGGCTCGACACGATCGACTTCGACAAGTTCGTCATCCTCGTCTCGGCGGAGCGGTCGGCCACCGTGCGCGAGCCTTCGGGGCGCATCGTGCTGCGCGGCATGTCGCCGAGCACGCGCCTGCAGCCGCCCGAGCTCGTCCAGTTCTCGCTCGGCGCGGTGCGCGATACCGCGCCGGCCGGTTCGCTCGACACGATTGGCCACGACCATGCCGCGCACGCGGGCACGGCGACGGCGGGAGACTCGAGCGTGCGTTGGACGACAGTCCCGATGCCGCAGGGACTGACGATGCTACCGGCGGAGATGGCGCTCCGGCCGACCGTGTCGCCGTACCTGCCTCGCGCTGGATGGGCCGCCGCGCCGCCGGTGCGGTCGCGCGAGATCGTTCGTCTCGCAAACGGCGACACGCTGCGCCTGATCGCCGGCCTCGTCACGCGAACGTTCAAGGGGCACACGCTCACGATGTTCGGCTTCAACGGCCAGCATCCCGGACCACTCCTGCAGGTGCCGCAGGGCGCCGAAGTCGTGGTGGAGTTCGAGAACGCGCTGGATCAGCCGTCCACCATTCACTGGCACGGCGTGCGGCTCGACAACCGGTTCGACGGCATTCCCGGTCTGACGCAGGAAGCGGTGCCGGCCGGTGGCAGGTTCACCTATCGCGTCCGCTTTCCCGACGCCGGCATCTACTGGTATCACCCGCACGTGCGGGAGGACATCCAGCAGGAGCTCGGCCTGTACGGCAACATGCTCGTTCGCTCGCCGCGCGCGGACTACTTCTCACCGGCACATCGCGAGGAGGTCCTCATGCTCGACGACCTGCTGGTGGGCGACGACGGGCTCGTGCCGTTCGGGAAGG
>DATEOG010000060.1:0-2590 GCA_035274345.1 Gemmatimonadaceae bacterium | reverse complement strand
GGTACCGGTGCCGGCGCGCAAGACGCGCCGCGTGCTCCAGATCGGACACGAGCTGCCGTCGCTGCTGCGACGCGATCGCATCTTCGCGCGCGCACCGCAGCAGCGCGCGCTCTACGAGCTGCTCGAGGCGCTCGGCGGACGCGCGAGCATCGAGCATTTGCACGAGCAGCTTCCCTTCTCGCCGTCCGTGCTGCGCGGGCTCGTCGCGCGCGGGCTCGCCGAGATCGTCGAGGAGACCGTGTCGCGCGACCCGTTTCTGTCGCGCGAGCGACGCGCGGTCGACAAGCACGTGCCCACCGATCCGCAACGGCGCGCCCTCGGGCGGTTGGCGCGCGCCGAGCCGGGACACGTGGCGCTGCTGCACGGCGTGACCGGAAGTGGCAAGACGCTCGTCTACCTCGAGCTTCTGCGGCGCGTCGTGCTCGAGGAGGGGAAGTCGGCGATCGTGCTCGTGCCGGAGATCGCGCTCACGCCGCAGACGGTCGATCGTTTCCGCGCCGTGTTCGGCGACCAGATCGCCGTGCTGCACAGCGCCCTCTCCGACGGCGAGCGGTACGACGCGTGGCTCGCGCTGCGCCGTGGCGAGAAGCGTATCGCCGTCGGCGCACGGTCGGCGATCTTCGCTCCGCTGCGGAATCTCGGCGCGATCGTCGTCGACGAGGAGCACGAGTCGAGCTACAAGCAGGGCGAGGCGCCTCGCTATCACGCGCGCGAAGTGGCGATCGTGCGCGCGCGCGCCGAGGGTGCGGTCGTGGTCCTCGGCAGCGCCACACCGAGCCTCGAGAGCTGGACGAACGCGCAGAGCGGCAAGTACGAGCTGCTCACGCTGCCCGAGCGCGCCGGCGTCGCGCAGCTCCCCAAGGTGGCGGTCGTCGACCTGCGCACCGAGCGCGCGAAGTCGCCTCCCAGCGAGACGCCCGACGCGGATGCCGCATTCGCGATGGCCGTGAGCCCACTTCTGTCTGCAGCGGTGAGTGCGCGTCTGGCGCGCGGAGAGCAGACGATCCTCCTCCTCAACCGGCGCGGCTACGCGGCATTCGTGCAGTGCGGCACCTGCGGAGACGTGGCGACGTGCCCGAACTGCAGCATCAGCTTGACGTATCACCGCACGCCCGAACGGCTCGTCTGCCACTACTGCCAGCACGCCGAGGCGCTGCGAAGTGCCTGTCCACGGTGCGGCGGTGCGCGGCTCCGCCAGCGCGGACTGGGCACGCAGCAGGTGGAGCGCATGCTCGTGGAGCGCTTTCCGACGGCGCGCATCGCGCGAATGGACGTCGACACGACGAGCGGAAAGTGGGCGCACACCGAGATCCTCGACCGCGTGGCCGCGGGGGAGGTGGACATCCTGCTCGGCACGCAGATGATCGCGAAGGGGCTGGACTTCCCGAACGTGACCCTCGTCGGCGTGATCGACGCGGACGTCGGGATCAACCTGCCGGATTTCCGCGCGAGCGAGCGGTGCTTTCAGCTGCTCAGCCAGGTGGCGGGGCGTGCGGGCCGCGGGCCGAAGGGCGGGGAAGTGCTGATCCAGACGCGTGCGCCGTCACACCACGCCGTCCGCTGTGCCGTGACCCACGACTATCGCGCGTTCGTCGACGAGGAGCTGAAGGGCCGCGCTCACCCGCCATATCCGCCGACGCTTCGGCTGGCCAACGTGGTGCTGAGCGGAACGGAGGAGGAGGCCACCGCACGCCTGGCGACGAGGACCGCCGCGTGGCTGCACCGACTCGTCGCGAAGGGCGGGATCGACGGGGTGACGGTGATCGGGCCGGCGCCCTGTCCCGTGGAGCGCGTGAAGCAGCGCTGGCGGTGGCATGTGCTGATCAAGTCGGTAAGGGCGGGGGAGCTGGGTCGAGTGGCGAGGTACCTCGTAGAGAGATTCGAGGTGCCGGCGGGGTATCGGATGACGGTGGATCGAGATCCGGTGGCGCTGCTCTGAACAGCTAGTGCCGTACCGAGTACGACTTACGTAGCACGTACCCCGTACCAGTGGGAGGCTCCCGGAATGCCCTCAGAATCACGAGGCTGAAACGCCTGCATTACGACGGTGTCGGCTACCTTCCGGGAGCTTCTGGCCGATACCGTGTACTTGCTACGTCCGTTGTACCAAGTACGGTAGTTGGCAGTTGCCCGGAAGCTTCCGCCCCCGCGATCTTTCCTCCGTGCCCACCTTCAATCCCCCGGACTTCACCAAGCCCACCCTCGCTGCCGCGCCCGAGGCGCGGTTCGAGCCGGCTCCGGCCGATGGCGTGCTGCCGGAGGGCTTCTTCTCGACGACCAACCTCCCGACCTACGTGCGGATCGGGGGGGAGTGGCGGTTGCCGCGCGAGCCACGGATGGACTCGGCGCTCGTGCTCGCCGCGGATGGCGCGCTTTGGGTGCGCGAGGGGCGGCGCGTGCGGAAGGGGGACCAGGTCGCCGTCGGCGAGGCGGAAGACGGGCGCGAGGGGATCTACGTCCACGCAACCGCGTTCATGGAAGAGGTCGGGAGCGACGGCGAGTTCAAGTTCATGGTCAGCGAGGTCTCGCGCGAGAAGCCGATCGACTACGCGCTGATGGCGAAGATCCTCGTGGACGAGCGCGACGGCGG
>DATEOG010000059.1:0-9154 GCA_035274345.1 Gemmatimonadaceae bacterium | reverse complement strand
ACACCAGCTCGTCCAGGTTCGACCGGCTGATCTTCATCTGGTGTGCGAGGCGGCCGGTGACGAGGACGCCGTCCCACACCGCCTGGCCGACTGCGCGCCGGCCTTCGGACCGGAGCTGCAGCCGCGTCGTCGCTCGCTCGGAGCGAGAGAGCCCCACGTAGAGATCCCCCGCGAGGAAGAAATCCTCCTCTTCCGCCCCCAGCATCGGCGTGCTGCGGCCGGCCTGCAGGCCAAGCTGTGCGCCGAGGGGGACGTCCTGACTCGCCGTGATCGCGTCGAGCGCCCGGCGACGAACGAACCGGATGTCGCGCACGCCGAGCAGCACGTTGATACGGGCCAGATGGTGCGGGGAGTAGGGACGCGGCAGTGGCCCGAGGTCGATGATCATCCCCGAGTCGGCGGCCACCAGCCGAGTGCCGGGCTCCTCGTCGTCGCCCGTGAGCGAGACGCCGAACAGACCCAATCGCCCGGGCACCCCGACGCGCCCGATTGCGCCCACTTCGAAGTAGCGCCGCTTCAGCGCCACCTCGGGCTTCGTTCCGTCGGGGCGGCGCAGCTCCAGCAGCCCCGACGACTCACCGGCGCGCGCCCGCCACGCGACACGCTGCAGATCGGTGAAGAACGGGCGCCCGGCGTACAGCCGCCAGGATCCCCCGACCGGATTGCGCACGCCTTCGGCGCCGGCAACGAGTGCACGCCCGAGAAACTGGTTGTCGATCAGTCGTCCCGAGTAGCCGTCGCGGAAGCCGTCGCCGGTGCGCCACGCACCCGATGCGTAGATGCCCTGGCCCCCGAGGTTCGCGTTGCCGAAGAGGATTCCGGAGATGTTCGGCGATTTTGCGCGGACGCTGCCGCCAAACACCACGGCCGTCTCGTCGATCGTCCGAATCTCGGCGTCGACCGTCCCATCGTCGTTCGTCACGATGAAGACGTCGGCGTCGGCGATGAACGGCTGGGCGCGGAGGATGCGCTCCGACTCCGCGCGACGCAGCTCCTCGCAGCGGTCTCCCGCCTTGAACAGCAGGAAGCGCTCGATGACGGTCGGCTGCGTCGTCTCGTGCATCGTGCGCGCGACCCTCGCCACCACGGGGACGCGTCGCAGGCTCGCCACCGATGGCGCCTCGGTGTAGATCGTCACCTGGGCGATCTGCTGCCCCATGCAAGCCACCACGCTCCGCCCTGACGGTGCGACCGACAGCGCGGGCTGCTGTGACGCGAGCGAGAGTACGGGGGCTGCCACGAGCGACGACGCCCGCAGCAGGAGTGAAGTGCGCACGCGTGGGCGCCCTACTTCCCCATCTTTCGCTTGAGCTCCGCGAGCAGTCGGTCGGCTTCGGCCTCCCTCGCCGACCGGTGGCTCGCGCGGCCCAGCGCGTCGATCTCCTCAGCCACCCCGGCGCTGTTGTCGAGCATCGCGTCGAGCTCCGCCGCGGGATCGGCGTTCTGCAACGGCGTGCCCGTCGTCGCCCCCGCCAGCGCTCCCTTCAGCGCCGCGGTCATCTCGGTGACCTCTCGCTCCACCAGGGCCAGCTCCTCCTCCTGCGCGGCGAGCTTTCGTTCCAGCATCCCCGTTCGCTGCCCGTGCAGCTCCTCGTACTTCTCGGCCAGTGCCACCGTCTCCGTGTCGTTGATTCCCGCGGCGAGCCCTTTCCGTCGGCGCACGGTGTCGAGCTCGCGTTGTTCCGCGGCGAGGCGCTGGCGCGTCTGCGCGATGCCGGCTCGCAGGTCGTCGAGCCCCATGCGCGCCTGAACGAGCGTCTGTTTCATCTGCGCCAGGCCGGCCCGCCGTTCTTCGGGCGGGGTCGAGCGATCCATTAGATCGCGCAGCGATTGGCGGAAGTGTTCGAACATCGACAGGCTCGGCGGGACGCGTCCGGTGCAGCGGCTGGGACCGTGGGCGCTTAGGATACAGGTAGCGCTCGCGACCCCGCAACCTCGGCCACGTCATGCCGACTCTTCTTCCCGTCGCTGTCACGGCGACCACTGAGATCATCCGCGGTGCACTCCGCGTCCGGGTGAACGCTGCCTACGCCACGGCTATCCGCGGCGCAGGGCTGCTGCCGCTGGTTCTGCCCGTCCTCGACCCCGCCGATGCCGATGCGGCCCTGGACGGTATGGTGGGGCTCGTCCTCACCGGCGGCGAGGACGTGAGTCCCGGCCGGTACGGCACGGCGCCGCATCCGAAGCTCGGCGACACCCATGACGGTCGCGATGCCTTCGAGATCGCGCTCGTCGAGGCGGCCCGCGCCCGAGCGCTGCCCACCCTCGCGATCTGTCGTGGGATCCAGATCCTCAACGTCGCCCTGGGTGGCACCCTCGTGCAGGACATCCGCTCGGAATGGAGGAATCCCATCGTGCACGACGGCGAGTGGGCGCGCACCGCGCGCGTGCACGAGGTCGACGTGACGCCGGGCTCGCGGCTCGCGCGCGCGCTCGGCACCGAGCGTCCAGTCGTCAACTCGATGCATCACCAGGCCGTGGGAACGGTGGCTTCCGGGCTGGCGACGGTCGCGCGAGCGCCCGACGGCATCGTCGAGGGACTCGAGTGGCCCACCGACGACTGGTGGATGGTCGGTGTTCAGTGGCACCCGGAGGAGCTCTCGGCGTCGCCGGAGCCGTGGGATCGGTCGCTGTTCTCGACCTTCGCCGACGTGGTGTCGGGAACCGGTCGGCTCAGCTGAGCCGGCGCCAGCGCGCTTCCGACGTCACCTGCCGCATCAGCCGCTCGGGCGAGTAGTGGTTCGGAAAGAGCAGCGAGTCGCTCACGTCGTTCAGCGCCGCGCGGAGCAGGCCGAATCGATCCGCGGCGGTCGCGAACAACGTCGAGAGCCCGTGATCGTCCGCGAGGCGGTGTCCCGCCGCGAGCTGATAGCCCTTCCTCCCCATCTCCTCGTAGTAGTCCAGATCGGGGCCGCCGCGTCGCCACTTCCGATGTTCGATGTAGTCGGGGAACAGACCGCTCAGCCAGAGCGCGTAGTTGCCGAGATGCGTCCGCACGAGAAAGCTGCGCCGGACGTCGGGATCGTCCACGTCGGCGAGGAGTGACGCGAGGGAATCGTAGACCTGATCGTCGCTGGCGCTGACCCGATGTGCGTTGTCGCGCATGCCAAAGTGCATGAGCACCGCCGCGACGTAGTCCGCCAGACGACGGTCCTGCTCACCGAGGCGGCGCAGCGCATGTCGTACCATCACGTAGGAGAAGAGGGGCAGCGATGCACGCGTTCCCTGGCCGGCGCGCAGCAGCGCGGCCGGAAGCCGGGGATCGTCGAGCACTGCGTCGATCCCTTCGTCGGCGAGCGTTCGCTCGATCTCCTCCAGCGGCGCGCCCGAGTCACGTGCGATGAGCCGAGCGACCAGCTGAGCGTCGTCGCGCGTCAGGTGATGCCGCACCGTCGCTTGGATCACGTCGGACCTCCTGGTCTGCGTATACCCTGCAACCGAGGAAAGGATTGGCATGAGCCGTTCCTATTGGTCTGACGACGCAAACGGCGTGAGTGCACAAACTTGGCACTCACGCCGTGCGACTGCTGATATGCGTCTAGCGCGGTCTGCTCGGAGAATTCGCCACGGCGCGTCCCAACTCCACCATCAACCGCGTCACGCGCGCCAGCTTCGCGTACTCGATCTTGCGCGGATCGTCGCTGACCTTGTGGTAGTCGTCGTGCAGGCCGCTCGTGAGGAAGACGATCGGAATCCCCTTCTTCGCGTAGCTGTAATGATCGCTGCGCTCGTAGATGTGCTCGGGGTGATTCGGGTTGTCCATCTCGCGGTTGATCGCGAACGGTGGCGTGAGCGACGCGTTCACGCTGTCGAGGATCGCGCCGAGTCGCTTGCTCTGATTGTTCGGTGCGGCCACCGGACCCACCACGTACAGCAGCGAGTCGGCGTTGCGGCCAATCATGTCGGCGTTGATCTGCGCCGCGATCGAGTCGATCGGAACCGACGGGTGATCGGTGAACCAGCTCGAGCCGAGCAGTCCCTTTTCTTCGCCGATATGCCATACGAACAACACCGATCGACGCGGCTTCACCGGGGCCTGCTGCATCACGCGCGCGATGGCGAGCAGCGCCATGCTCCCCGAGCCATCGTCGTCCGCCCCGTTCGCGATGGAGTCACCTGCCGTCGGCCGAACGATGCCGACGTGGTCGTAGTGCGCGCCGTACGCCACGTAGGTCGCGCTCAGCGCGGGATCGCTTCCGCGCACGACCGCCGCGACGTTGTACGCGGTGAATGGCGTCTTCACCTGATCGACGCGCGCGGTGAACCGCCTGCCGCTCAACGCCTGCGCCTTGTCGTCCGCCGGCCACCCGGTAGGAAGCAGGGGTGAGCCGACCACCGGCACGCCAAGCATGATCATGGGGATCTGACGCTCACTTTCGGGGACCTCCGGAGCGTTGGTGCGCAGCACCACCGCGCGCTCGATCTGCGGTCCCGACTGCTCGAACAGCTCGGTCCCTTTCCCCGTGAGCAGGATGATGATCGCGGCCGGTCGCTGCGGGAGGATCTGCGCGATTCGCTGACTGATTGCCCCCTGGCCCTCGAGCTCCGCGCGCTTGGCCGAGTCCACCCCGGCCGGCGCGCCGTTGACGACGACGACGACCTTCCCCTGGAGCGACAGGCCGGCGAAATCGTCGCGCTTCGGATTCGCCATCGTCAACCCGTAGCCCACGAACACGAGGTCTCCGTTCGCGATGCGCTTCGTCGGAGGCACTCCGGGTCCGAGATTCAGCAGCGGCACGATCTCGGTGCCGATCTTCACCGGCCGAACGGCGCCCCCTTCTTCCACCGCGATGCGTGTCTCCGGTCCGAACACCTCCTTCTGCATCGGCACGCGCTGCGCGAATCCGCTGTCCCCCGCCGGCTCCAGGCCGAGCTGCGTCAAGCGACCGACGAGAAAGCGCATGGCCCGGGTCGCATCCTCGGTGCCCGTCTCGCGCCCGTGCATGGAGTCGTCCGCGAACGCGTACAGGTCGCGTCGCAGCTCCTCGGCGGTCGCGGCGCCGATCGCCGGCACGTCCCTCGCCGGAGCGGGAAGCGTGCGCGGCGGCGCGGTGCAGCCAATTCCGAGGGCGATCAGGGCGACGACGGCACGGCGCATGGCGCGGCTCCAATAACGCGGGACGATTTCACCGCCCGTCCGGGCGCGGCGCATGAGTGAGGCGTGACGCTAGTCACTCCGTGCAGCGCTCGCAAGCGACGCCGCGCGCGCCCGCGCTGCCGAACGCGCTTGCCGTACGCGGGTACATCACAATGCAGTCGAGTGCCCCGTCCAGGGTGGCGAGCGTCCCATCTACGTCTCTAGCTTTCGAAACGCCCGCCCTCGCGCATCCAGGATTTCGTGCTGTACTTCTGCATTCCCGCCTACAACGAAGCTCCCACCGTTGGTCTCCTCATCTGGCGCTTGCGCAAGGTGTTCCAGGAGCAGCCGCGGGAATACGAGGTGCTCGTCTACGACGACGGCAGCACCGACGCGACCGCCGAGACGCTGGCACCCTATCACAAGGTGATGCCGCTCAGCGTGCTCGGTGGCACCCGCGTGGGTTACGCAGCGGCCGTCGATGCTCTCTGCCGTGAAGCCTCGCGTCGTACGCGCTACCCTCGGCGCGACGCGGTGGTCCTGCTCCAGGCTGACTTCACCGATCAGCCCGAGCACCTTCCCGAGTTGCTCAAGCGCTTCGACGGCGGCGCCGACATCGTCGTGGCCGAGCGCCCCGCCGACGCGCCGACGGTGCCGCCGCCGGTGCGTACCCTGCGCCGCGTGGCTCCCTGGTTGATGCGTCCCTTCGTCTCCGTGGCCGGCGTGCGCGATCCGTTCGGAACGCTGAGGCTCTACCGGGTCTCCGTCATCCGCGATCTGATCAAGGACCGCGGCGACACGCCGCTGCTCGAGGGCGAAGGCTGGGCGGCCAACGTCGACCTGCTGCTTCGCGCCGCGCCGCATGCCCGGAGGGTGGAAACGGTGGAGCTGGAGCCGCGCTACGACGTACGCTCGCGCGAGACACGCGTCCGGGCGTGGAGCGACGCGATGTCGCTGCTGCGTTTCGCCCGCACGGCGCGGGGCCGCAGCGTCCGAGCCGCGCGCGCATGATCCTGCCTTCGGCTCGACGACTGCGCTCGCTCGGGCTCGCGGCGCTGTGCTTCGGCGCACCCGCTCCTCTGCTGGCGCAGGAGGGCCGGATGCCCGTGCCCTGGGGCGTCGGCGAGCGCCTCGAGTACGAGGTGCGCTACAGTCGGCTCAGGGTGGGCAGCGGCACGATGGAAGTCGTGGGCACTCAGCACGTGCGTGGCCGCGAGACGTGGCATACGGTCTTCACCGTGCGCGGCGGCAACATCGCCTACAAGGTCAACGATCGCTACGAGAGCTGGATCGACACCCGCACCGGCAACTCGCTGCGCTTCAAGCAGGACCAGCACGAGGGAAGCCGCGACGTCGAGCGCACCTTCGAGTTCTTTCCCGACCGCGCGGTCTTCACGGAGAACGGCGAGGCGGAGGAGCCGAGCGTGCACAACCCCCTCGACGACGCCTCGTTCATCTACTTCCTGCGCACCATCCCGCTCAACGTCGGCGAGACCTACAGCTTCGAGCGCTATTTCCGCCCCGATCGCAATCCGGTGACGATCCGCGTGCTGCGTCGCGAGCGCATCCGCGTACCGGCCGGCGAGTTCGACGCCATCGTGCTGCAGCCCATCATCAAGTCGCGCGGCCTCTTCTCGGAGAACGGACACGCCGAGATCTGGCTTTCGGACGACGACAATCACATCATGCTGCAGATGAAGTCGGGTCTAAAGATCGGATCCCTCAACCTGTACCTCAAATCGTACCGTCCAGCCGCGACGACGAGCGCGAAGCCCTAGGCTCGGCCGCGTCCTCCGCTCCCGCCGAGGCGGATCTCTCGGGCGTCCGCACCGTCCCCGTCGCGGTGCGTGAGAACAAGGTCAGCGCGCGCGACTTCGCGCAGCCGCCGGCGGACGATCGGTCGTTCCGAGCCTTCCTCGACGCACTCCCCGATGTCCTCGTGGCGCGAGATTTCCGAGCGGTGGTGAGCGCCGTCGCCGCTGCCGCGCGCCGAGGACGTGGCGTCGTCGTGATGCTGGGCGGCCATGTGGTGAAGACGGGACTCGCCCCCGTGCTGATCGAGTTGATGCGTCGCGGCATCGTCACCCACGTCGCAATGAATGGCTCCGCGGCGATTCACGACTACGAGGTCGCCCGCTTCGGAGCGACGTCCGAGGACGTCGCCGCCGGTCTCAGAGACGGCACCTTCGGCATGGCCGACGAGACGGGACGCGAGATGAACGCAGCGTTCGTCACCGGAATGCGTGACGGCCTCGGCATGGGAGAGTGCCTCGGCATGGCACTGGAACAGCAGACCGAGCTCGCCAATCCGGAGCTGTCGCTACTCCTCGCGGCGCGGCGCCTTGGCATCCCGCTCACCGTCCACGCGGCACTCGGCGCGGAGATCATTCATCAGCATCCCGCCGCGAACGGCGCGGCGATCGGAGACACCAGCCACCGCGATTTCCGCCGCCTCGCCGGCTCTCTGCCGCGCCTCGACGACGGCGGCGTCGTGCTCAACCTCGGCAGCGCCGTCATCATGCCCGAGGTGTTCCTCAAGGCGCTCACCATCGCGCGCAATCTCGGCGGCGGGAAACCCGAACGCTTCACCAGCGTCGACCTCGACATGCAGCGCCACTATCGCCCCCGCATGAACGTCGTCCAGCGCCCCACACTGCACAGTGGCAAGGGGTACGAGATCACGGGGCATCATGAGATCATGGTCCCGCTACTCGTGTGGGCCGTGGTTACCGAGTTAGACGGCCACTGAGCGTACTCAGTACGACCGACGTAGCAGGTACCCAGTACCGGCTGGACACTCCCGGAAGGTGGCAGCCTTCACGGGAGGTTCTGAATGAGACGGAAGAGCATGCGCTGGATCGCCTTCACGTCGCCGAGTAGTGATTCGCGCTGGATCGTGCTGAGGTAGCCGAGGCCCGTCGCGACTTCGAGATGGCTCTCGACCTCGGCGGCCGAACCAGCAGCGATTCGCAGAAATCGGATCGTTTCGTTCCGTGAGTTTCTCCCGCAGCCCTCGGCAATGTTCGCGGGAATGGAAAGCGCCGCGCGACGCAGCTGCGAAGCGACGACACCGCGATCCGAGCGAGGGAAGCGCCGGGACTCTCGTTCGATGGCGATGGCACAGGTCAGCGCACGTCGCCACACCTCCAATCTTCGGAAATCGTGCATGAAGCAGAAAGTGCGCGCCTCACTACGGAGGCGCGCACCTTGTTCATGCGGTCGACTGCCTTTCGCTACGTGAAGCATCCCGAGTTTCCGGGAGCATCCGGCCGGTACGGGGTACGTGCTACGTCACTCGTACTCGGTACGGCAGTAGCAGGTTAGTAGGAGCTCCCACTCCACTTCTGCCTCAGCCTCCTCGCCGTATCCGGCGAGAAGATCCTGATCACCAGATAAATCAACCCGCCGATGATCACGACCTTGATCGCCAACACGAGCAGGACCCCGAAGATCCCGAGCGCGACGCCGAACAGCCCGAACGCGATTTTGAGAACGAACAGCCCGCCGATGGCGAACAGGCCGATCATGAAGATGGTGCGAAGCATGGTGCAGTCTCCCGAACTGGTCTGACTCCACATACGCGCGAGCGGGGTGATGGGTTTCATCGCCATCGCGCGTCACTCACCCTGGAACACGCCGTGCCGGGGAGTGAGATTGCGCACATGTGCCCTCGGCCCGCAAGTCGGCGTTTTCCCTCGTGAGCAACACGGCGGACGTACTCGTCCTCGGCGGCGGGATCGCCGGTCTCACCGTCGCGCTCGAGGCTGCGCGCCGCGGGCTGAGCGTCATTCTTCTCGACACCCCTCGGCCTGGCTCCGCCTCGCGAGCCGCGGCCGGCATGCTCGCTCCGTCCCTCGAGGAGCTTGCCGGGCCGATGCTGGGCGCCGCGATTGCCGCCCGCGACCGATATCCCGCCTACGTCGCCGAACTGCGCGAGCTGACGGAGGTCGACGTCCCGCTCGACCGCGCCGGGATCCTGCAGCTGGCCAGCGAAGCCGATGCCGAATCGCTGCGTCGCGCGGCGCCCGCGGGTGCCGAGTGGCTCGACGCGGCCGCCCTCGCCGCTTGTGAGCCCGC
>DATEOG010000058.1:0-2056 GCA_035274345.1 Gemmatimonadaceae bacterium | reverse complement strand
GTCGGCCATGGCGTCGGACGGTGCGTCGCTCACGACGACGCCATCCGCGAGGCGGATGATGCGCTGGGCGCGGCGAGCGAGCGCGAGGTCGTGCGTGACGAGGACGATCGTCGTGCGCGACTCGCGGTTCAGCGTCTCGAGGAGCTCGACGATGCGCGCTCCGGTCTCGCTGTCGAGGTTGCCGGTTGGCTCGTCGGCGAAGAGCAAGCGCGGGGAGTTGCTGAACGCGCGCGCGATGGCGACGCGCTGCTGCTCGCCGCCCGAGAGCTGGTTCGGGAAGTGGTCCACGCGATCACCGAGGCCGACGCGGGCGAGCAGCTCGCGCGCTCGGGCCGGCGCCCCGTCGTCGCCCCGCAGCTCCAGCGGCACCTGGACGTTCTCGAGCGCCGTGAGAGTGGGGATCAGTTGAAAGCTCTGGAACACGAACCCAACTTTCGCTCCGCGAAGTTGCGCGCGGCGATCCTCGCTGAGGCGTGTGAGATCCTCGCCGTCCACGAGGACACTGCCATGCGTGGGGACGTCCAAACCGGCCAACAGGCCGAGCAGCGTCGTCTTGCCGCTCCCCGACGGACCGACGACGGCGACGAACGCGCCATCCGGGACGGTGAAGCTCACGTCGCGGAGCACGGCCAGACGGTGGTCGCCGCTCTGGTATTCCTTCGTCAACTGGCGAGCTTGAAGCATGTGGTCTCTGAGAATGACGGGCACCGTGCTGGTCGGCACCCTGACGATGGCGTGCGGCGGGAATGGCGCGTCCCGCGACACGGCGTCCACTACGAAGCCGGCGAGTCCGCCGGAAAGTCCCGCCGTCGTCGACAGCGGTCCGGCGGGCGACGGCCGGCGAACAGTTCTCTTTCTTGGCACATCGCTGACAGCGGGGCTCGGCCTCGATCCGGACAGCGCCTATCCCCAACGGATACAGCGCAAGATCGACGCGAGCCGTCTTCCCTACCAGGTGGTGAACGCCGGAGTGAGCGGTGAGACCTCCGCCGGACTGCTACGACGGCTCGACTGGGTCCTGCGCCAGCCGGCCGCGGTGATCGTGGTGGAGACCGGAGCGAACGACGGGCTGCGTGGCCTGGCCGTCAGCGCCACCCGCGCCACCATCGGCAACGCCCTGTCCAGAATCCGTCGTGAGCAGCCCAACGCTTCCATCCTGCTGGTGCAGATGGAAGCGCCGCCCAATCTCGGTCAGGAGTATACCTCCGAGTTCCGCGCGATGTTTGCGGACCTTGCGCGCGAGCACGGTGCGACGTTGATGCCGTTCCTGCTGGAAGGGGTGGCCGGCGTAACGCGGCTGAACCAGGGGGACGGCATACACCCGAACGACGCCGGGGAGCGCATCGTGACCGACAACGTGTGGCGCGCGCTTCAGCCGATGTTGACGCGCTGAGACTCAGTGGGAGGCGAGGGCGGCGCCGACCAGGACCAGCCCGAACCAGAGCACAGCCGTCACGATGGCCCCCGCGCGCCGGCGGCGCCACCGGCGCTCGTGGTCCTCGCTGCCGCGGGACATTCCGTCGTCGCGCCTGAGCGCGGTATCGAGCCGGGTCGTGACGCACGTGGTCCCGATGAGCAGGCCGACGAGCGACATCTTCGTCCAGAAGATCGGCGACGTCGCGAACGCTTCGACGTCGGCGAGAAAGAGGAGCGCGCCGCTCACGACCGCGACGCCGAACGCGCTCCAGACGGGCAGGCGCAGACGCTCGAGGTCGGCGAGATGACGTCGCCGCTCGGAGTCGTCATTCGGGTCGAGACGCAGCGTGGCGCGCTCGGCCGCAACGGCCAGACCGCCGGCCGCGAGCAGACCGCCGAGATGGCCGAAGAGGATCACGGTCGAGAGCAGCGGCGACTGCGAATACAGTCTGCGCCACGGCTCGACAAAGGCGTCGATCTGACCGACGTCGGGGATCGAGATCACTGCTCGAAGTAGCATGGATGCTGCGGGGGGGACACCTGAGCAGACGTGTCCGCACCACGCGTTATTCCCGAGCCCGCACGACGTGGGAATAGTCCCGGTCATGGGAGCGTCAGCCCGCACATCACACGCGAAGCG
>DATEOG010000057.1:0-4169 GCA_035274345.1 Gemmatimonadaceae bacterium | reverse complement strand
GAAGTGCTCACGCGGTTCGCCAACCCGTATCTCCAGCACCAGCTCTGGGACATCACGCTGCAGGGAACGACCAAGTTCCGTGTGCGTGTCGTACCGAGCATCCTCGATCACGTGCGTTCCACCGCGAGCGTTCCCCGGGCTCTCGCGCTCGGATTCGCGGGATTCCTCGCGTTCCAACAGGGCACGCTTCAGGACGCGCGCCGCCGTGCAGGAGAGCCCGTGCCTGCGGACGGCGCGGGTGAGTCGATCCAGGCCCGCTGGCGCAATGTGGGAGACGATCCCGGGGCGCCCGAGACGCTGGTTCGCGCCGTCAGCGCGGACACGGCGCTGTGGGGCACCGATCTCTCCAGCATCCCAGGCTTCGTCCAAATCGTGACGGAGAATCTCACGACGCTGCGCGAGCAGGGCGCGGTTGCGGCGATCGAGGCACTGGGACTGGCTCCCGCGCACTGAGGAGCTCGCGTCCGAATCACGTACGCGCCGGCGCGGCGCTCGTCACCGTTCGCACCTTCACCTCGTTCCCTCACCTCGATGTCGACGCCATCCCGACGTGACTTCGTGAAGGTCGCTGCTGCGGCGGCGAGCGCGCTCGTCGTGCCGCCGGTGCTGCGCGGCCAATCGGACGACGCCTTCTCCCGGCCCTCTTCGGCCGTCGCCGAGGAACATGGCTGGGAGCGCGTGCCGTCGATCCTCGCACGGATCAAAGCGCCGACGTTTCGATCCAGGACGTATCCGGTCACGCGGTATGGCGCGAAGGGCGATGGACAGACCGATTGCACGCGTGCGTTCCGTCGCGCGATCGCCGCATGCGCGAACGCGGGTGGAGGGCGTGTCGTGGTGGAGGGCGGCGTCTTTCTCACGGGGCCGATTCACCTGCGAAGTCGCGTGAACCTCGAGGTGCGCGAGGGGGCGACGATCAAGTTCGTCACCGATCCCAAGGCATACGAGCAGTTCGTGCTCACTCGGTTCGAGGGCGTCGAGCTACTGGGCCTGTCGCCGCTGATCTACGCGATCGATGCCGTGAACGTGGCGGTGACCGGCGCGGGCACGTTGGATGGCCAGGCGAGCAATACCGTCTGGTGGCACTGGAACGGCGCCCCCCGCTACGGGTGGAAGCAGGGCGCCGGCAATCAGCGTGCGGCGCGCGCCCAGCTCTTCGAGATGGCCGAGCGCAATGTCCCTGTCGCGTCGCGCCGCTTCGGGGTCGAGTCGTTTCTCCGGCCACCGTTCATCCAACCCTACCGCTGCACCAACGTCCTCATCGAAGGGGTGACGATCCGGAACTCCCCGATGTGGGAGATCAACCCCGTGCTCTGCCGCAACGTCACCGTGCGCGGCGTCCAGATCGCCAGTCACGGGCCGAACAACGACGGCTGCGACCCGGAGTCGTGCCGGGACGTGTTGATCGAGCGCTGCCGCTTCGACACCGGCGACGACTGCATCGCCATCAAATCGGGACGCAACGCCGACGGGCGCCGGGTGAACGTGCCGACGGAGAACGTGATCATCCGCGACTGCGAGATGAAGGACGGCCACGGCGGCGTGACGATCGGGAGCGAGATCTCCGGAGGCGTGCGTCACGTCTACGCCGAGCGGAACAAGATGGACAGCCCCCAGCTCGATCGTGCGTTGCGACTCAAGAACAACGCGATGCGGGGCGGCGTGCTCGAGCACTTCTACATGCGCAACGTGGAGGTCGGCCAGCTCGCCGATGCCGTCCTGCAGGTGGACTTCCTGTACGAGGAGGGCGCAAACGGCAACTTCCCTCCGGTCGTGCGCGACGTCGAGCTCCTGCGCGTCACGAGCAAGAAGAGCAACTATGCACTCTACCTGCGCGGGTACGAGAAGGGGACGATCGACGACATTCGGGTCATCGACTGCACGTTCGACGGCGTGGCCAAGCCCGACGTCGTCGAGCATGTGACCGGTCTCGTGCGTCGGAACGTGAGCGTGAACGGCCAGAAGCTCGATTCGTGACCGATCGAACCGCATGCGCTATCTCCCCACTCCCGAGCAGACGGCGCGACTGACCCCTGAGGAGCTGCGGACACACTTTCTCGTGTCCGGGCTGTTCGCGCCGGGTGAGGCCCGCTACGAGATGGTCGATCTCGATCGCGTGACGCTCGGCGGCGTGGTGCCGCTCGGTACACCGATCACGCTCGTCGCTCCCGAGGAGTTCGCCGCAAAGTCGTTCACCGAGCGACGGGAGCTCGGGATCCTCAACATCGGCGGGGCGGGAGCGATCACCGTCGACGGAATCGCCCGTGAGACGAAGAAGCTCGACATGGTGTACGTCGGGCGTGGCGCGCACGACGTGTCGCTATCGAGCGCCGACGTGGCGTCTCCCGCACGTTTCTTCGTCGTGAGCTACCCCGCGCACGTCGAGCATCCGACGGCGTACATTGCGGCGAGCGACGCCGATGCGTCCGAGCTCGGCACGCAGGAGAAGGCTAATCGGCGTCGGCTCGCGCGCTACATCCACCAGGACGGCGTGAAGAGTGCGCAGCTCGTCATGGGAGTGACGGCGCTGCACGAAGGCAGCGTGTGGAACACGATGCCGCCGCACACCCATGTGCGCCGCACCGAGGTCTACCTGTACTTCGATCTGCCTGCGGACGCGGTCGTCTTCCACATGATGGGCGCTCCCGACTCGACGCAGCATCTCGTCGTCCGCGACGGCGATGTCGCGCTCTCCCCGTCGTGGTCCATCCACTCCGGATGCGGAACGACCAACTACACGTTCTGCTGGGCAATGGGAGGCGAGAATCAGGAATTCGCCGACATGCAGGGCTTCGAGCTGACCACGCTTCGCTGATGCACGCGAACTCGCGGTGCGCGGGTTGCAGAGAGGTCGCGCCATGCCCCACCGTGCCAATGGGCGAGCCAGCGGGGATCAGACGCGGCTCGTGACCGGAAAACGACGCGATGCGCTCGGGCTCGTCCTCGATGCCGTCGACATCGTAATGGAAGATGGAATCCCCCACCCCGGATGGGGACGCCCCGACGCCGAGCTGCGCACCTGCGCGCTCGAGTCGGCGTTCGGCGAAGCGGAAGAGATCGTGAGCCGGCTGCGCGGAACCGGCGTCGTTCCCGCGCCGATGTCACGAGCCGACGCCGACCGGCTCATCGCGGCGGCGGCGATGATCTGTGTCTGGGGGCGCATCCAGGGTGAATCACATCCCGTGCTCGATCATCTCGCCAACGCGCTGGCGAGCATTCCGCCGTCGAGCGCGCCGCTCGCGCAGCTCGCGCTACTCGCCTAGCTGAGGCCGAGTGCCGCCCGATGCGCCGGGTGTCCCGCGAACGCGCGCCACGTGCCGAGCAGCCACACGATCCCGATGAGCAGTCCTCCGACGAGATCCGTCGGCCAATGCACGGCTAGGTAGAGTCTCGAGTACGCATTGGCGAGAAACACCGCTGCGCCCACGAGGAACGGCCAGCGCCAGCCACGCGTGCGATACAGGAGAAGTGCGACCGTGAAGTAGACGGCGATCGTGAGGATCGCGTGGCCGCTCGGATATGATGCCCAGTTGTACATGCCGCGGCGCGGGAACAGATCGGGGCGATCGCGTCCGAGCATGTACTTCATCGTCGGATTGAGCGACAGCGAGCCCACCGTGACGACGAGGAGCTGAACTGCGATGATCCCGACGTGCTTGCGCTTCCAGAGCCACCAGCCGACCGCAAGCGTGAGGGGCAGGATCGTGAGGTTGGTCCCCGTGAGTGGTATCTGCAGCACGACGCCGTCGAGCCAGGACGGCAGCGTCCACTGATGGATCCAGCGGAGCATGTTGCGCTCCCATGCGGCGCCTTTGTCCCACGTCGACGAGGCGCGGATCAAGCCACCGTAGACGATGCCGACCGCCCACGCGGCGACGTACGCGACGAAAAGATCCCGCGCCAGCGCTCGTCCCGCGCTGGCGTGGGGCACCGCCGCAGTAGCCTTGAGCTCAGTCTCCAAGCGGCTTCTTCGCGGCACCTTCGCCGATCCAGCGTCGGATCTCTGCGACGACCACACGTGGCTCGACCGGTTTGGCGAGATACGAGCTGAAGCCAACCTCCGACCCCCGCTCGCGATCGTCGGCGAGGGCATGCGCCGTCAGAGCGATGATGGGGATCGTGTTCGTGCGAGGATCATCGCGCAGAATGCGAGTGGCCTCCCACCCGTC
>DATEOG010000056.1:0-7473 GCA_035274345.1 Gemmatimonadaceae bacterium | reverse complement strand
TCGCTCGCCGCGCTGGTCGCGCTCGACTATCCGCACGACACGTGGGTGCTCGACGAGGGTGACCTGCCCGCAGCGCGCGCCCTCTGCGAGCGCATGGGAGCGCGGCACTTCACGAGACACGGCCGGCCGGAAGGGCAGGCGACGTCGGGCCGGTTCGCCGTGCGGTCGAAGTTCGGCAACATGAACTCGTGGCTCGCGGACTCGGCGTCCGAGGAGTACGACGTCCTCGCGTCGTTCGACCCCGATCACGTGCCCGAGCAACACTATCTCACGAGGACGCTGGGCTATCTCGCGGACGAGACCGTGGGCTACGTGCAGGCCCCGCAATTCTTCTACAACCAGGACGCGAGCTTCATCGCGCGCGGCGCGGCGGAGGAGTCGTACGAGTTCTACTCGTCGCTCCAGATGGCCAACCATACGTTCGGCGAGCCCGCGATCACGGGAAGCCACGTCGTCTACCGCATGGCGGCGCTCCGCGCGTTGGGCGGCTTCCCGCCGCACGACGCAGAAGACCTGTATCTGACGCTGCTGTTCAGCGCATCGCCCTGGCACGGCGTGTACGTCCCCGAAGTGCTTGCGCTGGGGACGACGCCCGTGGACTGGCGCGGCTACCTGCGACAGCAGCGCCGATGGGCGCGCGCACTGATCGATCTCAAGCTGCGGGTCTTTCCCCAGCTCGCGCGCCGGATGACGATCTGGGAGCGCGTCGTCGGGCTGCTGCACGGGGCGTACTATCTGCGACCACTCGTGCTGCTGCTGTGGTACCCCATGCTCGTCTACATGCTCGTCGCGAACGTTCAGCCCTCGTTCTACCACCGGTACGTCCTGTACGCCGGATTCGCGTTGGCGATGGTGTTCTGGGCGGCCGACCGCTTCCGCCAGCGATACTACCTCGATCGCGAGCGCGAGAAAGGAACCCACTGGCGCTCGCTCGTGCTCCAGTACGCCAAGTGGCCGTACTTCGCGAACGCTCTCTGGGATGCTCTGCGGCGGTGGCAGGGCGACTTCGACGTGACGCGAAAGACGGGCAAGGCCAACGCGAAAGGGAGCATCGCAATCCCACACGTGGCGCTCGCGGTGGTCATGACGATCGCGTTGACGCTGCGAGTGGCGCTGCACGGTGTTCCGCGTCCGGCGCTGCTCTGGAGCGCCGTGGGATTCATCGCGTTTTCACTGGTGCTCGCCTGCACGGAAGCGATCCGCTTCCCGCCGCAGTACGAGCCGGGACACTACGCGCGTCGACGCGCGCTGCTGGCACGACGACTCGGTCCCTCCTGACGCGCGGTCAGCCTTCGTAAGGCCGCTCGCGCGGAGCCGGCGGATGTGCCGCCTCCCACTCCGCGATCCGTGCTGCCACCTCCGCATCATTCTCGGCGAGCTCGCGAAGCTGCCGCAGGACGTCCTGCTGCGTCGGGCCGGTCGCTTCGGCGATCAGCGGCGCGGTCCCGAACAGCTGCCGCGTCGGGTCCCGTCGGCGCTCGACCTGCAGGATCCCGCGCACCTGTCCGCTCTCCGCCACGTCGAGGGAGACGAGCACGATCATCCCTCCGGGAAGGACTCGCCGGAACGCGAGAAAATGTGGACGCATGAGACAAAGGTGCGCCTCGCGCTCGTGGAGCGCAAACACGGCGCACCGCACAGATTGCGCGTCCGCGAAGGACCGATGACTTTTCTCCCGTGAAAATTCTCGTCATCGACATCGGCGGCACGAACATCAAGCTGCTCGCCTCCGGCCAACGCACCCCGACCAAGGTCCCCTCCGGGCCTCACCTCACGCCACGCCAGATGGTGGACGAGGTGCGGGAGGCGACCGAGGGATGGAACTTCGACGCCATCTCGATCGGCTACCCCGGCCCCGTCGCGCGCAACAAGCCGACGAAAGAGCCGGTGAACCTCGGCAAGGGCTGGACGCGGTTCAACTTCGAGCGGGCGTTCGGATGCCCTGTGCGGATGATCAACGACGCGGCAATGCAGGCGCTCGGTAGCTATTCGGGCCGGACGATGCTCTTCCTCGGCCTCGGCACGGGGCTGGGCAATACTCTCGTGATGGACGGCGTCGTCGTGCCGCTCGAGCTCGCGCATCTCCCGTACGAGAATGGCAAGTCGTACGAGGAGGTGATCGGCGAGGCCGGCCTGAAGCGGCTGGGAAAGCGAAAGTGGCGCCGCCACGTCAACAAGATCGTCGAGCTGCTCGCGGCGGCGACGAACGCCGACTACACGGTGATCGGTGGAGGCAACGTCCGGGTTCTTGAGGAGCTTCCGCCGAACGTCCGGCGCGGCAGCAATGCGAATGCGTTCCGGGGCGGCTACCGGCTCTGGGACGACGTGGAGCCCCAGCTGGCGCGATCCCGCTAGGGCGGTGGGAGCAGCGCCGCGATCCTTCGCGCGCGCTCGTGGTGTCGTCCGCCTAGCAGCTCGAACTTCGCGGCAGTGGCCTGGTCGCCCGTCTCACGATGATGCCGGGCCATCACGGCGCAGTACTCGCTGACCTCGTCCTCGTCCTGGACATCCTGGCGCGTGAAGCCAAACGGCTGCTCGTAGAGCAGCAGCGCGGCGATGGCGTGCGCGGAGAAGGGGAGGGCGCCAAACTGCTCGCGGAGGTGCGTCAGCCCGTCCTGCTGGGCGAGCACGCCAGCCCACTCCGCCGCCGACAACGCGGGCGCGATCTCGCTCGACATCGTGTGTCTCCTGAAGGTGAGTCGCTTCGCCGCTAGGCTGCGTGCCGCTCGCGGAGCCCCTCGAGCACGGCGGGAATGAGACCGCCGAACGAGCCGTTGCTCATCACGAGGATCACGTCGCCAGGGCGCGCGCGCGAGACGACCTGACCGACGATCACGCCGACGTCGGGGGACGCATCGGCGTCGATCCCCTTCGCGCGCAGCGCATCGACGACCTTGCCGATGTCGAGCTGCTCGTCGATCGGCACCTTGTCGTGCGGCTCGGGCACGCGGATCGATGCGAGCGCGGCGCCGTCGAAGGCGGCCGCGTACTCGCCCTGGTGGATGTTGCGGCGGCTCGTGTTCGATCGGGGCTCGAACACCGCCCACAGGCGCCGGTCGGGATAGCGCTGCCGGATCGCGACGATCGTCTCACGCACCGCCGTGGGATGGTGCGCGAAGTCGTCGATGACGAGGACGTCGTTCACGGTTCCGCGGATCTCCTGCCGGCGCTTCACCCCGGCGAACGACGCAAACCCGGCACGGATGTCGTCCGCCTTGAGGCCGAGTGCGCGCGCGGCGGCGTACACGCCCAGCGCATTCTCCACGTTGTGATGCCCGGACATGGGCAGGAGGAACTGGCCGGTGCGGCCGCGCGGTTCCTTCACGACGAAGCGTGCTCCCTCGGGACCGAACGTGAGATTCTCGGCCGTGTAGTCTGCGTCGCCGTGCACGGCATAAGTAGCGACGTAGGCGCGCGACGCCTTCTGCGCGATGCGCACGGCGTTGGGATACGACGACGCGACCGCGAGGAAGCCGTCCTCGGGAAGCGTCGCCGCGAACTTCTCGTACGCCGCCTCGTAGTGCGCCATGTCGCGATAGATGTCGGCGTGGTCGAACTCCACGCTCGTGAGGATCGCCGTCTTCGCGCGGTAGTGCAGGAACTTCGGACCCTTGTCGAAGTAGGCGGTGTCGTATTCGTCCCCTTCCACCACGACGAACGACCCGCCGCCGTTCCGGAAGTTCGTGTTCGCGTTCATCGTCACGCCGCCGACGAGAAACGACGGATCCGTGCCCGCGTCCACGAGTACGTGCGCCATGAGCGCCGAGGTCGTGGTCTTGCCGTGCGTACCGGCGACGACCACGCTGTGCTTCTGCGCGAGCACGAGCGAGCCGAACGCAGCGGGAAAGCTCATCTGCGGGATGCCTCGCTCGCGTACCGCCGTCGCCTCCGGGTTCACCCGGCGGATCACGTTGCCGATGATCACGAGGTCGGGCCGCGCCGCATCGAGATTGGCCGGCGCGTACGGCGTCATCACCCGCACACCCCACGCGGCCAGCATGTCGCTCATCGGCGGATAGACGTTCTCGTCGCTCCCCGTGACCTCATAACCCGCAGTCTTGAGCATGCCGGCGAACGAGCCCATCCCCGTGCCGGCGACGCCGACGAGGTGGATGCGGCGGATGGAGCCGGGAACGATGTCGGTGAGGACGTTGCCGTTGTCGTCGGACATGTAGTGTGTGAGAGAGGACCTGAATGGACGATCAACTCTCGCGGGTTGCCACGGGGCCACGCAAGCGCGGTGCGGACTGCGTGCTGGCCGATCGTCCCGCGCGCCGATAGTGTTCTAGCGCATCCCCTTCCACCTCTGGCCGAGTGGACGCCATGGACCTGCGCGAAGAGCTCGAGGCATCGCTTGGCGAGCTCTACTCCATCGAACAGGAGCTCGGAGGCGGAGGGATGAGCCGCGTGTTCCTCGCGAAGGAGACGTCGCTCGGCCGGCGCGTCGTTGTGAAGGTGCTCCCGAAGGAGCTGACGGGCGGGGTGAACGTCGATCGGTTCCGCCGCGAGATCGTGCTCGCCGCGCAGCTGCAGCATCCGCACATCGTCGGGCTGCTCTCCACGGGACAGGTCGCGGGTGTTCCTTACTATACGATGCCATACGAGGAGGGCCGGTCGCTGCGCGCGCACCTGCGCGAGCAGGGCCCCCTGCCGATCGCCGAAGTGGTGGGCCTTCTGGGCGACGTCGCGAAGGCGCTGTCGTTCGCGCACGAGCGCGGCGTCATCCATCGCGATATCAAGCCGGACAACATCCTCGTGTGCGGGGGCGCCGCGGTCGTCTCGGACTTCGGCATCGCCAAGGCGGTGTCGGAGGCGAAGGATCAGCCCCCTCCGCACGAGACGGGCGAGACACTCACGCAGATCGGCATGTCGGTGGGTACGCCGACCTACATGGCGCCGGAGCAGGCGGCCGCCGACCCGGATGTCGATCATCGCGCCGACATCTACTCATTGGGCATCACGGCGTACGAGATGCTCACCGGGCGACCGCCCTTCTGCGACAGCTCCCCACGCAAGCTGCTCGCGGCGCATCTCACGGAGGCGCCGGAGCCCGTCCTCGCGCGACGGCCGGATACGCCCCGCACGCTCGCGGCGATGGTGATGGCGTGTCTCGCCAAGGAGCCGGCCGATCGCCCGCAGACGGCGAAGGAGCTGCTGCGCGTGCTGGAGATCGTGCAGGCCGGGGAGCAGCGCGCCGCGCGCGCTCAACTGCAACGCGGCGGTCTCGCGCGGCAGCTGGCGCTCGGTCTCGCCGCGCTCGTGGCCGTGTCCATCCTGGCGCGCGCGTCGATCATCGCGATGGGGCTGCCCGAGTGGGTGCTGCCCGCGATGATGGTCGTCGCCGTGCTGGTGATCGTCGTCCTGGTGGGCCGCGCGCAGGGGATCGCACGCGCGATCACGCCGATGACCCCGGCGCGCCGTCGCGAGTAGCAGCTCGATGCACGAGCTCGATCGCATCCGGCTCGCTCTCACCGACGCGGCCAGCCGCGGCGAGAGCGCTGTTCTCGCCACGGTCGTCGCCGTGGACGGCTCGACGTACCGCGGCGCCGGCGCGCGGATGGTCGTTCGCGCCGACGGATCCACGACCGGCGCGGTGAGCGGCGGCTGCCTCGAGGCGGACATCGTCGCGCGCGCCGCCGCAGTGCTCGCCGCGGGCAGTCCGGAGCTCGCGCACTACGATACGCGGTCGGACGACGGCATACTCGGACTCGGCATGGGCTGCCAGGGCGTGATCGACGTGCGGCTCGAGCCCCTCGCGGGCGTCGCGCTGAGAGCCGAGATCGACCGGCTGGCCGAGCTGCGCGCGCGGAACGCGACACGATTCCTCGTCTGCGGCGCCGGCGCCGACGCGATCCCGGTCGTGCGCCTCGCGGCGGCGACGGGATGGCTCGTCACCGTCGTCGATCATCGGCCGAGCTTCGCGACCGCCGAGCGCTTTCCCGATGCCGAGCGCGTGCTGCGCCTCGACAATTCGGAGACGGACGGGATGCTCGCCTCAATGGTCTCACTCAACGAGTTCGCGGCGGCCGTGGTGATGGGACACGCCGCGACGCACGACCGCGCGCGGCTGCACGAGCTGCTCGGTGCGCCGGCCCTGCGCTACATCGGGGTGCTGGGTCCGCGTCGGCGAACGAAGGAGCTGCTCGAAGGCGCGCCCGGCGTCGCGCCCGGTGCGCTTCCAGAGCACGTCTTCGCTCCCGTCGGGCTCGACATCGGCGCCGAGACCCCGGAAGAGATTGCGCTCGCGATCGTGAGCGAATGCGCAGCGGTACTCGCCGGCCGCGCGCCACGGTCGCTGCGCGAGCGGGGCGGACCGATTCACGACAAACGGTGAGTTGGTGAGTTGGATGGCTAGTTGGTTGGTCGGTTGATTGGTGAGTTGAACGGCCCTGGCAACAACCGGCATGGAAGTCCCTGGTAGGGATTCCACGCTGGTTCGTAGCCAGCGCCGTTCAGTTCACTGGTTCACCGACCAGCTATCCAACTATCCAACTCACCAACTCACCGCGCTGTCGCCGTCGTCTTCCTGTCGCCATCCTGACCTCTTCGGCGGCCGCGACCAACAGTTGCCCCTTCGACATCGTACCTAGAGTGGCGCTCCTGCTCGGCGCGCCACCCGCTGGCGTCCCTCGCAACCATATCGGTCCGGCCGCTCGCGCCGACCGTCGAACTTCTACCAGACGCACTCGTGATCTCCCGACGCATCGTTCTCTTCGTGGCCGCGCTCGTCGCGCTCGTGCTCGTCATACCGCGAGCGGCCGCCGCCCAGCAGCTCGACGTCATCCGCGGTCAGGTGACGGGCGACGACGACGATCCGATCGAGAACGCCAACGTCACCGCGACGTCCGTTGGGGGCGGCGTGAACCGCACCGTGCGCACCGATCGGAACGGCCGGTTCACGATCACCTTTCCCGGCGGCGACGGGGACTATTTCATGACCATCACCTCGCTCGGCTACACGCCGCGCCGGTTCGAGGTGCGGCGCACGGCCGATCAGGAGATCCTCATCGCCGACGTGCAGCTGACCCGCATGGTCATCCTCGACACCGTGCGCGCCGTCGCCGAGCGCGAGCGAGTCAACCGCAACGACCGCACGCCGGAGGTCAGCGGAACGGAGCAGTCCGCGAGCAGCATGGCGGTCAGCGCCGATCAACAGGGCGATCTCAACGCCATGGCGGCGACGATCCCCGGCGTCACGCCGATCCTCACCGCTGACGGGGATCCCGCCGGCTTCTCCGTACTCGGTCTGTCGGCCGATCAGAACAGCATGACCCTGAACGGCGCGAACCTCGGCACCTCGACGCTGCCACGCGACGCGCAGGTCTCGACCTCGCTCGTCACGGCGCCGTACGACGTGAGCCGCGGTGGCTTCAGCGGCGGGCAGCTCAACGTCCGCAGCGGCAGCGGGAGCAACTTCATCCGGCGCAACACCAGCCTGAACTTCGACGCCCCGTCGCTGCAATGGACCGATCC
>DATEOG010000055.1:0-16166 GCA_035274345.1 Gemmatimonadaceae bacterium | reverse complement strand
AAAGCGAGTGCTGGCACTGCAGCGATCCGTAAGAGTAAAGGAGCGGTGCCAGCCCCACCGCAGGCAGCCTAGAGGGCCATTTGGGCGCTCGGATGCGCACGGAGAGATCCGCTGGATTTCCGAAGCAGTTCAAATGCTCTTCTGGACTGGCGCATGGATGCGGACTGCGGATCGCGGACTGCGGATCGCGGACTGCGGATCGCGGACTGCGGATCGCGGACTGCGGATCGCGGACTGCGGATCGCGGACTACGCGTGCGGCAGCCGTAGCGTGAACGTCGTTCCGACTCCCACTTTGCTCGACGCCGTGAGATCGCCCCCCATGCCGCGCGCGAGCACGCGACTGATCGCCAGGCCGAGCCCCGTGCCCTCTCCCGGTTTGTTCAGCGAGCGGTCCACCTGCACGAACGGCTCGAAGATCGCCTCGAGCTTCGACTGCGGGATGCCGATCCCCGTGTCGGTGACACGCAGCCCCGTCATCCCGTGCTCATCGGCCTCGGGCAGGAGCTCGACCATCACCTGGCCGCCGGGCGGCGTGAACTTCACCGCGTTCGACAGCAGGTTGATCAGCACCTGCTGAAGCTTGTCGCCGTCGGCGAGGACTCGGGCGTCGCGGGACGTGGGCTGCGACGGCATGCGCACCTGCAGGCCGAGTCGTTTCGCCGCGCGCTGCAGCTCCACACGCGGCACGATGTCGGCCACCACCTCGCCGAGCTTGAGGGGCCGTAGATCGTACGACACGGTGCCGCTCTCGAGCTTCGCGAAGTCCAGCACCTGGTTGATGATCTCCGCGAGGTGAACCTCGCTTCGGCGGATTCGCTCGAGTGCCGTGCGCTGCTGCTCGGTCACCGGTCCGTGCAGCTCCATGTCGAGGATCCGCACGTAGCCGCCGATGGCGCTGAGCGGCGTGCGCAGCTCGTACGACATCACGGCGAGGAACTCCGTCTTGGCGCGGTTCGCCGCCTCGGCGTCGGAGCGCGCGCGCTGCGCAGCGGCGAAGAGGCGTGCGTTGTCCACCGCGAGCGCCTGCCGATGCGCGAGGTCCTGCGCCAGCGCGAGGTCGTCCGCGTCGTACCGTCGCTCGGACGCCGTCATGCACAGCGTGAGCGCGCCCAGCGTCACGCCACGCGCGATGAGCGGAACGATGATCAGGGAGCTGAGCTTCAGCGCGCGCAGCAGCTCGAGGTGCTCCGCATCCTGCGCCAGACGCTTGAGCATCTCGTCGGTGATCGCCGGCACGAGCACTGGCTTCGCAGTGCGCAGCACCGAGTACATCCCCGACGCCGGTGACAGGTCGATCGGATAGCGGTCGGTGAGCGATTGCGCGAGCTCGAGCATCTCGGGATCCTGGGCCACGACAGCGACGCGCTCGAGGCGAGGCGGCCATTCGTGCGACTCCGGATCCTCGACGAGTGTCACCACGCACCAGTCGCCGAGCGTCGGCACTGCGGCGGAGGCGACAATACGGATCGTCTGCTGATAGTCGAGCGACGCGGCGAGATGCCCACTGGCCTCGGCCAGGAAGGCGCTGGCCTGCTGCCGGCGGCGCTGCACGCTGATATCCTGTGCGACCATCGACAGTCCGTCGGGAGCCGGATAGAGCCGCGCCTGAACCCATGACCCGAGCATGGGACTGTACGCCGCGACCTCCTGCGCCGTGCCTGTCTCGAGCAGGCGTTCCATCGCCTGATGGAGCGGCTTGCCTACCCCATCCGGGAAGAGGTCGACATAGCGGCGCCCGAGCACCGTGTCGGCCTCGCGGCGCATCATCTCCAGCGCGCGCGCGTTCACGTAGGTCAGGCGCAGCTCGTGGTCAAACGCGATGAACGCGTCCTGCACCGTGACGAGGATCGCGGCCTGCCGCTCGGCGGCGCGGAGCCCCTCCTCGTGCAGACGGACGCGCTCGAGGGCGAGAGCGCACTGCTCGGCGAGCGTGCCGAGGAAGTCGCGTGTCGCGCTGTCGAAGTGGCGATCCTCGCGGAAGCTGAACGTCAGCACGGCAACGACGCGATCGCCTACCTTTGCCGGCAACGCGGCGAACGAGCGGAATCCGAACCTCGTGAACTCCTCGATCACCGCCGGATACCTGGCCCTGCACTCCTCCAGGTTCTCGACGAAGCTGCCCGCTCCCGTGAGCGAAACCTCGGCGATCGGTCTGCCGGGCGTGATCGGCGCACGCGAATAGCGGGCAGTCGTGACGTCATCGTAGCCCGCCATGCGCACCGCCTCGTACGCGGTCGGGCGACCTTCGGCATCGTACAGGATGTAGCCGAGAAAGCCGGCGTCGGCGCCGAGCGCCGAAAGTGCGTCTTCCAGGACGGCGGAGGCCACCTGCGGGATCGCCGTCGCCTCGCTCAGTCGCGTCATCACCCGGCGCAGCACGCGGGCGCGGTCGGCCTCGCGCGCCGCGACGTAGATCGCGTTGCGCTCCGAGTCCCGATCCGCTGACTGCTCGATCGTGACGTTCGCTATCCCCGTCACCACACCCGACGCGTCACGCATCGGGTAGTAGCTCATGATCAACCGGCGTTGCACCCCTGCCGGATGCTCGACAGTGACCGGCACGTCCACGAGCGGCTCACCGCTGTCCATGACGTACCGGAGCACCGGCTCCAGCTCTGCCGCTGCATCCGGGACGACGTCGTGGATGGACTGACCGATGTGCGCCGCCGCCGGGCGGCCGTTCATCGCCGCCATCGTCTCGTTGATCCGCACGTAACGCAGGTCGCGGTCGATGATGACCACGCCGGCGACGGTGCTGTGGAACAGGATCTCGGCGAGCGCGGCGTTCGCGCCGGCGTCCGACACGGCGGGCGTCGGGCCCGAGCGTCTCGGCGAATCCGCGAGGGGGGTCACGGCACACGTCGTGGGGTCACACAGCCAATCGAAATCGGCCTCCCCGCAGGCGCAATAGGCCCTTCGGGCAAACGTTTGAGGGGCGAGCTCAGCTACCGGTCGCGACCCGCCTGAATGAGAAGTGAATGGGCGGCGGTGCGTCGCCGTCGGGGCCGCGTGCGCTGATGCCGGCGAAGCGCATGTCACCACTCAGCGTGTCCCCGCGGATCGTGCCCTCGAAGAGCAGCATGCCGCGCGGACGCATGCCGTTCACGTACCCATACGTGAACCCGTTCGGCGTGAGCTGCAGATACGTCCACTTCTGTACGAGCACCGCGGCAGACGTTGGACGGTGGATCGTCTCACCTTCCACGCGTCCATCCACCACACGGATGCGCAGACGCTGACGCCCCGTGCGCGGCTCGTCCGCATTCATCCATGTGTCCCCGACCCACTCGCCGACGTAGGCGCGCATCGCCTCGGGTGTCGGGAAGGGGATCGCGAGCAACGACTCGACGGTCTCCTTCGGCGGGGGGCGCCGAACGGCCTCGGCGATCTCCTGCTTCAACGACGCGGCGTTCCTGGGCTCCCCGTAGGCGCTTATCAGCGTCTGGTACGCGTCACGCGCCGCCTGACCGCGCCCCTCGGCGAGCAGGTCGTCGATCACGTCGGTAAGCAGCGTCCGCGGCGGCGCGACCGGACCGCCGAGCGAGACGGCAACCTTCGTGTAATGCGGCAGGATGCTCGTCGTCGGCGCCTTCGGTGCGGCGATCACCGAGTAGTCCGCAAACAGCTCGCGCAGACCGAGGTACATGCCGAGAAACGGCATCGACGTGTGGTTCTCGTTCGCGAGGTGCTCGTGATGGAGCGCCCACGTTCGTGGCGCCGCACCGGCCAGAGACGCCCACGAGTCGCTCGGCCAGGAGAACCGCGCGTCGATCGCCGCGTAACGGAGAGCCGCCGTGTCACTCTTCGCGCGGGCGAGAAGGCGCTGTACGAGCCAGCCGTCGCCCAGGTCGACCGGCGTATCGAGCGCGACGACGGCGCGAAATCCGCGCCGCGTCGCGGCGGCATACGTGGCGAGGATCCCGCCGGACGAGTGGCCGAGCAGCACGCGCGGCGCGGCAGTGCGAAACTGACGATCGACAGCGGGCAGCAGCTCGCGCTCGATGAAATCGAGGAACTTGTCGCCCCCTTCACGCGTGCTGCTCCCGCTCACCGACAGGCCGGGCGGGGTCAGATCTCGTAGTCGATTGGTGTTCTCGATCGCGACGACGACCAGCTCGGGGATCTGGCCGTTGTCGGCCAGCGTCGCGCTCACGGAGGCGGCCGGCGCAAGCAGCGACTCGCCGTCGAGAACGATGGCGACGGGATATCGGTGTTCGGCGGCGCTCCGCGTGTACGACGCGGGAAACGCGATGCCGATGCGCCGTGTCTCGCCCAACACCTTCGACGCGATCGAGAAGTGTCGCGTCGCGTCGGCGCGCGGAGCGGACGATGCAATGGCCACGAGCGCGGGCGCCGCATCGGTCCCCTGGCCGAGGGCGTCGGCCGGTCGACGCACTGCCAGCGAGAGAGTGACCAGTCCCAGAATCGGCAAACGCATTCGGCTCCTCGGTGATCGGTGATCGACGATGAGCGCAAGTTCTCCGCGGCGTGTGAAGCCGTATTGAATCACCTTGCTTTGCCGCGAGAAGGAGATCCGAGGTGACAACTATCGGCGTGCGCGCCCTGTGGCGAACGACGGATCGAGCGTCGCGAGCAGGTACGCGAGGCTCGCCGAACCGTCCATGATGTACTCGTTCGTCGAGTAGTCTCCCATGTCGTCGTGGTAGACGACGCGTCCCGTGTTGAACGCCGCGTACTCGTCGGGTTCGATCAGCCGGATGCCGATCAGGTTCTTGAAGATCGACGAGTACACCGGTCCGTCCACGAGCCCTCCGGTGAGGCCGTGCATCAACGAGTCGGGCAGCTGGGTGTGCGGATCGCGCGGGGTGACGCCGTCGCGCGGCACGCCGATGACCATCGACGTGCCCCACGGGTTGGCGCCGAACAGCCAGTCGATGGCTCCCTGCTCCACCTCGACGAAGCGCCGGTCGCCCGTCATGCGCCGGTAGAATCCCGCCTGCGTCGCGACGGAGACCATGAGATCGTTCGAGCACCAGATGAACGGGATGCCGACGCGGAAGCCGTTGGTCGCGCGGCGCGTGACGCGCTCCAGACCGTCGCGATAGTAGCGCGCGAGCCGCGCACGATCGGCCGCGCCCGCGCGCGACCACGCCTCATAGTGCCCGGCGTTGTGAAACGGGTACCACTGGTAGTGGCGCGCCGTGTCTGCGCCCAGCCATGGAGTGACGGGTTCGCGTTCGGCGAACCTGAGCGCCGCCGTCCGATAGCGCGCGTCGCCGGTGAGCTGGTGCAGCAGCGCCGCGCCGAGCTCCATGTCGTCCACCCAGTTGTCCTCCTCATAGAAGTACGGCGAGCGGCCCGGCGCGGTCTGGCACGCGCCGGGATGACGCTCGCCGAGCGCGTACGCGGCGATCGCCTTCTGACGCAGCGTACGCGCGAACTCCGGATCGCCCGCGGCAAACAGGCGCGCGCCGAGCGCGAACGCCGCCGCCATCTTCCCCGCAGTGGACGCGTAGCCGGTCGCGCGGTTCTTCGCGGTGAACAGCCCCTGCGGCTTTCCCGTGCACGGATACACGGGCCGCTCGCGTCCCTTTCCCCAGCCGTAGTCGGAGCTGTCGGTGGTGATGAGATCGAGGAAGCTGTGATCGCGGTCGTCCCCGAGCTGATTGAACATCGTGCTGTCGTCGGGATACATGCGCGACAGCCACTCGAGCCCATGGCGCGCCTCGTCGAGCACGTCGGGAATGCGGTTGGCGCCGGGCAGCCCGCGCGCGTCGTGCGCGTCGGCGAATGCTGCGGGCGCGTCGCGCCACGCGGCGAGCAGGTGATACGTCGCCGTCGCGGACGTCGGGACGTACTGCAGATAGTCGGCGGCGTCGCCCCAACCGCCGCTCACGGGGATGAACTCGCCAGTCCGCGTCGGATGATCGACCACGATACCGTCGCGCCGGTGCGCCGAGTCGCGCAGGAACGGGTTGTAGCCCGATCGCTGCTGGCGCATGAACACCATCAGTGTGTCGGCGAGCCCGCGGTAGACGTCGGACCCGACGCGCACGGCCCGCGACGCATATGGACCGGCGCGCACGACGTATCGGCCCGATCGCCGCAGCGCACTGAAGTCGAGTCGCCACGTCTCTACGCACGCGCCGAAAGCGCCGTCGCGCTGCGCGGGCAGCGGGCCGAGCACGATTCGTCCGCGCTCGTCCTCGACGGTGAAGCGCTCGAGCGGGACGGGACGCAGCGCGCAGACCACCGCGACCTTGGGCGCTCCTGGCAGGTAACCCACCTGGTTCACGCGCACGAACGCCGCGCTGTCCGGCGTACTCTGCGCCGTCGCGATGGAAGGCAGCACACAGCCGAGTGCGGCGATGATGGCAGCGATGCCGGAGCGTTGATCGAGCACGAGCGGGCTGAGCGAGTGGTCGGTGGACCTGCGCGATGGCAGACTACGCTACCGCCCGAGCACGCTGTGTGCGAGCGGGATGTCTCGTCGGCGGTGGAGCATCGCTTGCAGCGACGAGAAGGCTCGCTTTCACCGGAGGAGTGCCATGCCACAAGGGGACAAGAGCAAGTACACGGACAAGCAGAAGCGGATGGAGCGCCACATCGAGGAGGGATACGAACACCAGGGCGTGGGCAAGGACGAGGCGGAGCGCCGCGCGTGGGCCACCGTGAACGCGCAGACCGGCGGCGGGAACAAACCCGGCGGCTCGGGACGTGGGAAGCGCGACACGAGCAGCGGGAGCATGTCGAGCGCGGAGCGCAGTCGCGCCGCGAAGAAGGGCTGGGCGACGCGCCGCCGCGAAGGCCACTAGAGGTCGAGCACCGTCGGCCGCTCCGGCTGCGGACGCGACTCTCCGCTCCGGTCGAGCGCGAACCGCGCGCTCAGCGGCCCGGCGACCTCGAACACCGCCACCGCGCCGAGCACGACGGTGCTCACCAGTGGTGCGAGCTCGGGGAATCGCTGCCGTGTGACGAGGACGAGTCCCACGGCGAGCCCGGCCTGAGCGAGGATCGAGAGCCCAAGATAGCGTTGCACCGTGAGCGGTGACTCGACGCGCCGCGCTCCGATCCACGCTCCGCCGAGCTTTCCGCTGGCGCGCCCGAGCACGTAGACCGCGCCGACGAGCCCCAGCGACGGCAGCAGCGCGAGGTTCAGGTCGGCCCCCGCGAGGACGAAGAAGATCACGTACAGCGGTGGGTCGGTGTGCGACAGCGCGACGAACAACCGCCGGCTCTGTACCGAGAGGTTGGCCAGCGTCGCCCCGACGGCCAGGCTCGCGACCAGCGACGACAGGTCGAGCGCCGAGGACACGCCGACAGTGAGGAGGATGCACCCGACGAGGAGGATCAGCGTCTCGCCCGTCTCCACCACCTGCGACGCCCACGACGCCAACATGAGCCCCACGAGGAAGCCGAGCGCAGACGAGCCGACGAGCTGCCAGAGGAGGGGAAAGAGCGCGCGCACGACCGTGAGAGCGTCGAGGCCCGTCGCCGCACGCATCGCCGTCAACTCGATCGCCGCCGCGACGAGGCTGAAGCCGACGAGTGCCAGGATGTTGTTCAGGCCGATCACGCCGATGAGCGACTCCGTGAACTCGCCGTCGGCGTTGTTCTCGCGCACGACCATGAGCGTGGAGGCTGCACCGGTCTCCACCGCGATCGCCGCGAGCATGAATGCGGCCGGCCACGACTGGCCGATGGCGAGGAGTCCGACCGCCACGAGCGCGGCGGCGCACATGGACTCGGTGAGCGCGAGCAGGAGCACCCGCCGCCCGACGCGGCGCATCCGCCCGATCTCGAACACGCCACCGATCGAGAAGAGGATCAGCCCGAGCCCGACCTCGCTGAACACGTGCAGCGCCTCGAGGTTCTCGTGGCTCACCCATCCCAGTACCGATGGGCCCACGAGCATGCCGGCAACCAGGTAGCCAGTCACCTCGGGGACGCGCGCGATCTTCACGAGATGACCGACGAGCAGCGCGAACAACAGGATGAGCCCGAGCGAGGTGAGCTCGTTCATTGGCGTCGCCGCGGCGTCGTGTCGCTCGCTGCCGCCAGTGAGTCGCTCGCGGCCGACGTGTCGGTGAGGGCCGTCGCGGTGTCGGGCGTGGCGAGCAGGCGCCGCAGCTCGAGTGCGGGCACGGCGCGCACCCGGCCGCCGCACCACGCCGCCATCCCCAGCATCTCGCCCGAGACGTTGAAGATGCCGCCACCGGCGAAGCGCTCGTCGAGCGGCGCGCCGAGCACATACGTCTCGACGGAGACGCCGCCGCAGTCCACGCTCGATCGGCCGCCCGCGAGGCTGGTGGTGGACAGCACGCGATCCGCCGAGTCGCGCGCGACGATCAACAGCCAGTCGCGACGCACGCTGTCGGGGGCGATCGTCGCGACTCTGAGCGTCGAATCGGGCGTGGACGCGACGACCACGCGCACGATGGACGTCGAATCCGACGTCAGCAGCGTGTCGCGCGTCCAGCGAACACCCGAGCTGCCGAAGGCGGGCACGAACACGACCAACGGCGTCATCTCCGTGACGCGTTCGTTCAGAAACGACGCCGTCCGGCGCAGCTGACCCTCCATCGAGAGCTGCTGCATCGCGGTCGCCTGGCTCGGCGGCGCCGCGGTGTTCGGCGTCTTCGTGGGCTCGAGCCAGCGCCGGGTGAACAGCCCGATGATCAGCAGCACCACTGCGATGCCGGCGAGCGTCGCGACGTATCGTCGGTTGACCGCGGCCCTGTCGCGCTCATCCTGCCCCGTCATCGCACCACCGGCATCTCGTCGGTCCGGGTGCGCACGTTCGGCACGAGCTCGTGCGAGACGCGCCGAATCAGTGACGCGAGATCCTCGCGTTCCTCGGCGGTCCACTGACCGAACACTTCCTCGATGTGGGCACGCCGCGCCGCGACGATGCGTGTGAGCGTCTCGCAGCCTGGCGGGGTGAGGTCGAAGCCCGCCGTTGCGTCGATCGAGCGGTCGGCGATCAGGCCGGCGCCGCGAAGCGAGTCTGCGGCATGGCGCAGTACATCGGCATCGTACGGCGAACGGCGCGCGAGCTCGTCGAGCGACACCCCTGCGTGCTCGTCGAGCCGCATCAGCAGCCAGGCCGACGGCGCGTCGAGCGCCACACCTGCACGCGCCACGATGCGTTCGACGTGCTTCCGCCGCACGTCGCGGTCGACGACGGCCGAGAGCCCGCGGACGAGCTCCTCGTACGAGTCCGGCGCCGTCGGCATCGCCATCGCACCGCCCACCTCCTGCCCCACGTCAGCACTCTTCGCCGATACGGTCTCGCGCAGCGGGCGCTCTGGGAGCAGCCACGTCGTCAGGAAACCGAGCGCCGCGATGGCGGTGGCGACGAGAAACACCGTGTCGATTGAGGCCGTGAACGCCTGCGCGTACGTCGCACGCACCTCGGCGGGCAGCCGCGCCATCGCCTGAAGGCTGAGCCCAGCGCCACCGGCCGCCGCGGGGTGTGACGCGAGCTCCGCCGTCAGTCGCGAGGCGAAGATCGCGCCGAGCACCGCGGTGCCGACGGATCCACCGATCGACCGGAACAGCGAGTTGCCCGACGTCGCCACTCCGAGGTCGCGATAGTCCACCGCGTTCTGTACGGCGATGACGAGCACCTGCATCACGAGACCCATCCCCAGCCCGAGCAGCAGCATCATGCCGAGCAGGCGACCCAGGCTCGTGCCGGCCGTCGTGCGCGCGAGCAGCGCGAGCCCGATCGTCATCACGGCGGTGCCCGCGAGAGGAAACACCTTGTACCGGCCCGTGCGGCTGATGAGCTGCCCCGACACGATGGACGACGTGAGCATCCCGCCCATCATCGGCAGCATCTCCAGTCCCGAGCCCGTCGGCGTCGAGCCCTTCACCACCTGAAGGAACAGCGGCAGGTACGTGACGGAGCCGAACATCGCGAAGCCGACGACGAGCGCCACGATCGACGTCACCGTGAAGGCGCGGTTCGAGAACAGCCGCAGAGGCAGCACGGGCTCGGCCGCGCGACGCTCGACGAGCACGAAGGCGACGAGCGAGGCGATGCCGACCGCGATGAGCCCGAGCACCATCGGCGAGCTCCACCCGTAGTTCGCCCCGCCGAGATCGGTCACGAGGATGATCGCGCTGAGCGCCGTCGCGAGGAGCGCGGCGCCCGCCCAGTCGATGCGATGGCGCGTCCGCTCGCTGCGGCCCGGCAGCGTCGATGCGATCACGACGAGCGCCAGGATCCCGAGTGGCAGGTTGATGTAGAAGATCCAGCGCCACGACCAGTGCGTCGTGAAGTACCCGCCGAGCAACGGGCCGGCGACGCTCGCGACGCCGAACACCGCGCCGAAGATCCCCTGGTACCGTCCGCGGTCGCGCGGCGGGATGATGTCGCCGACGACGGCCATCGCCGTGACCATCAGCCCTCCGCCACCGAGCCCCTGGACGACGCGGAAGGCGATGAGCTGCATCATCGAGCGGCTCAGTCCACAGAGCGCGGAGCCGATGAGAAAGAGGACGACTGCGCCCTGCAGCACTCCCTTGCGCCCGTACAGGTCCCCGAGCTTGCCGTACAGCGGCGTGACCACCGTCTGGGCGAGGAGGTACGACGTCACCACCCACGACAACCGTTCGAGGCCGCCGAGCTCGCCGACGATCGTCGGCAGCGCCGTCGCGACGATCGTCTGGTCGAGTGCAGCGAGCAACATTGCCAGCAGCAACCCGCTGAAGACGACGAGGACGCGCTCGTGCGACAGCGGTGCTGCCTGACCCGCGGGGGGAGCGGTCACGGCCGATGTCTCATGGCGCCGGCCGCGGCTCTCCTGGTCGAGGGCGGCGCGGCTCGATCGTCGTCGCGTCCGCCTCCACCGCACCGGGACGGACCTCGGTGTGACGCACGCGCCCCCCGAGCAATGCGGTGTACGCCATCATCCCGCTCACCACCGCCGCGCCGGCGAGCGCGCCGAGCGCCACACCCTGGGGGATCGGCGTGTGCCGCCAGCGTGCGAGCGCGCCGAGCGCGAACACCCCGATCACGGACGCGACGATGAACGACTTCTCGGCAAGCTCCTCGTGCTCGTGGATGACCTCGCGCCGCACTCCGGGGAAGCCGCGGATGGCGTCCTCCGCCGGCTCACCCGTCAGGTCGGAGATCACGCCGGAGATGGCCGTGAAGACGAGCACGAGGAGCGCGGTCCGGCGCAGCACATCCGGCGCCCAGATGAACGAGGCGGCGAGCAGCGCGAGCGCGAACAGCGACCCGAAGACGGGCGCGTGGTTGACGAGGAGATGCAGGTGGACGCCCGACATGGTGCACGTTCCTGATGGAGGTGGCGGACCGGAGCACGCCACGAGCAAGAGCCGTGCGGGAGATGCGCACATCTTGCATGACTACTCCTCAGTGATCACACCGGTCTC
Source organism: Gemmatimonadaceae bacterium (assembly GCA_035274345.1). Taxonomy (GTDB): domain Bacteria; phylum Gemmatimonadota; class Gemmatimonadetes; order Gemmatimonadales; family Gemmatimonadaceae; genus AG11. The sequence goes on along the minus strand of DATEOG010000055.1, from coordinate 4,797 downwards.
TACTGGAGGATGAGAGATGCAACACGTCGACGATGGCCAGTGCGGGCTCTGCACCCACTTCGGGGAATCGCACCCGTACGAGGAGAAGCTCGTCAGGATCCGGCGGACCCACGAGGCGCCCGAGACGTTCGTGGACGAGTGCGGCCATCCGAGGCACGCACCGCTCCATCTCGTCGTGACGCCCATCAGCGGCTGCGAGGGGTTCGAGCCGGTGGCGATCCACTGACACGCGATCGACCCGGGTCGAGATGAACGAAGGGGCACCCGTGTGGGCGCCCCTTCGTCGTTCAATGGCGAAGTCGGATCAGGGTCTCGGCGCCGTCGCCACCTGGTCCTGGAAGAGATACCGCGGACGCGGCTCGGGCTCCGCCTTGGTCTCCACGTCGATCCGGATGCGCTGCGCGTTCCCGCTCGCGTCCACCGCACCCGCCGGCCAGTTCGGCAATCCCTGCCCGTTCGGGTTTCCCGTCTTGATGAAGTTCTCGAAGTAGCCCTGCATCGTCCGCGAGACCTTCCGGTCGTCGTCGGTCCAGGCGAACACCTTGTTCGTCTCCAGATTTCCCATCGCGTACTCGATCTCGGCCGAGTGCACGGCGCCGCGCGCCGCCGGTGCAGGCGGCGTGTTGCCGCCGCGCGTGACGCCACCGGCGAGGTTCGGCGTCACTCCCGCCTCGACGGTGGGCGGACGCGGACGCGCGTACAGGTAGCGGTACACCGGCTTGCCGCTCGTCTTCGAGTGCACCTCGAGCCACTTCCACGTCGAGAAGCCGATGAACCGATCGCCCGCGAGGTCGGTCACCGACTGGAGCGCCTCCTCCGGCGTGCTCGCCGGGAACACTTTCGCCGCGGCTTCGCCACGACCCGGATAGAGGCTGTCGAGCAGCGCCTTCACATTTTCAGGAGTCGGCGTCGCCCGCAGCACGGCGCGCGCGTTCATCTCCTCGCTGTTCCACCCCGCGAGCAGCGGCACCTTCGCCTGCTTGCCGGCGAGGAAGATGTTCGCCGGTACTTCGGGGAAGAACCAGCCGTCCACGTTCGGGCCGAACCGCGGCGTGCCGGGCCGGCCCGCCATCTCGAGCAGCTCGGTGGCTGACAGCGCGCGCAGCGCGGCGAGATTCGGCGCGCCCACCTTCTCCGCGAAGGCGACGCCGGTCTTCTCCGTCGCATCGCGCGTCGGCGTGGAGATCGTCGTCGAGAAGAACGCGCCGCTCTCGCCGATCGCGCCGGCGATGAGGTCGCGCGCCATCGGCGACGCCATCTGCGCGCTGACGGCGAACGAGCCCGCCGACTCGCCGGCGATGGTGACGCGCCGCGGATCGCCGCCGAATCTGGCGATGTTGGCGCGCACCCATTGCAGCGCCGCGCCCTGGTCCATCAGCGAGTAGTTCCCCGACGCGTGGTTCGGCGACTCGGCGGTGAGCTCGGGGTGCGAGAAGAAGCCGAACACGCCGAGCCGATAGCTCGTCGTGACGACGATGATCCCGCGCTTCGCCATGCTCTCGCCGTCGTAGCGCGGCTCCGAGCCGTCGCCCGCGACGAACCCGCCGCCGTAGTAGTACACGAGCACCGGCAGCGCGGCGTTCGGCTGTGCATTCGCCGGCACCCAGACGTTGAGGTAGAGGCAGTCCTCGCTGACGCCGGCGTTGCGGAACATCATGTCGCCGAACACGCGTGCCTGCATGCACTGGTCGGCGAAGCGGTCGGCGGCTCGGACTCCCGTCCAGCTCTTCACGGGCTGCGGGGGACGCCAGCGGTTCTCGCGCACGGGCGGTGCGGCGAATGGGACGCCGCGAAAGGCTTTCACGCCGCTCGGAAGCGTGATGCCGGCGATGGCGCCGTTGACGGTCTGCGCGCGCGGCGCGCTCGCCGCCGGCGCCTGCGCCAGCGAGGCGACGAAGGGCGTCGCCGCGAGCAGCGCGATCGTAAGACGTGTTCTCATCGGTTCTCTTGGGTGTGTGGGATGAAACGTGCTCAGTAGCTCTTGCCGAATCCGAACGGATACAGTGGGCGCGGAAGGTCGTGCGCGACGTCGGGCTTCTGCGCGGCGACGGCGTCCATCGATGCGGGAAGCGCGAATGGCAGCTTCCCCTGCGGCTTCGCGCGGCCAGCCAGTACGTCGAGCAGGGCTTCGTCGCTCACGCCGAAGTTGGCCACCATCGCCCGCGCCTTTCCCTTGAGCGGCGTGAGGATCGCGGGCCGGTCGAGGTAGACGCTGACGACCGTCGGCAGCTGTGCGCTCAGTCGCATCGCCTCGGCGAATCCCTTGGTGCTCTCGCGGAAGCCGAGATCGCCCTCGTGCTGCATCGAGCCGAACATGTACGTCGGATGCAGCGTCTCGAACGGCGCGTCGAGGCGCACGATGGCGACGTCTGCCTGCGCCGGATCGGTCGCGACGGCCCAACCCGCGCGCCGCACCGCTCCGGTGTCGATGCCGACGCCGTACACGCGCAGCGCGCCGCTCGCGCCGGTCGCCTTGAGGGGCAGCAGTGCGCCGTCGTTCTCGAGCAGCACGAGCGAGCGCTTCTGCGCGTCGAGCCCCGCGGCGCGGAACGCTTCCGTGCCCACCGCCGCCGACGCGGCGTCGGCATCGACGAACGGCCGCTCGAACAGACCGAGGGCGAACTTCTGCTCCATGATCCGCCGCACCGACTCGTCGAGCCGTGCTTCGGTGAGCTCACCGCCCTTCACCGCTTCGATGAGCATCGCCGCGTCTTCCGTGCCGCCGAACTGATCGACGCCGGCCTTCACCGCCTTCACGAACCGCGCGCGCTTCGGCAGATCTTCCACTCCCCACGGCATGGCGACGTCGGCGAACGACGGCCGCTCCCCCGCCGGTGAGCCGGAGCGACACCGCTCGCCGCAGTCGTTCGTGATCGCCCAGTCGGTGAGGATGATCCCGCGAAAGCCGTATTGCCCGCGCAGCATGTCCGTGAGAATTTGTCGGTTGTAGCCCGCGCCGACCTGCTCGAGGGGACGGCCGCGCCACGTCGCGCCTTCGAGAATGGAGTACGTCGGCATCACGCCGCCGACGTTCACCGCGAACGCACCGAGGAATGGCTTCACGTGGTAGTCCAGCGTCGGGCCGGAGAACGACGCGAGCCGCCCGTAGCGGCTGTGCGAGTCGAATCCCTCCTTCGCCGCGCCGTAGCCGACCCAGTGCTTCACCACGGTCAGCACGCCGCCGGTGTCCACACCGTTGCTGCCGTGCTGGAATCCTTCGACGTACGCGCGCACCATCCGGCCGGCGAGGTCTGCATCTTCGCCGAACGTGCCGTTGATGCGGCTCCATCGCGGCTCGCTCGCGAGATCCGCCTGCGGCGACAGCGCCATCTGGATGCCGACCGCACGATACTCGCGCCGCGCGATGTCGCCGAACCGCTTCATCAGCGCCGCGTCGCCGAGCGCCGCGAAGCCGAGTGCCTCCGGCCACTGCGAGAACTGCCCGGCCGTGACGCTCGCGCCGAGCACGTACTGGAAGTGGTGGCGCGGATCGGTGCTGATGGTCACGGGGATGCCGAGCCGGGTACGCTCGGCGATCTCCTGAAGCACGTTGCTCTGCGCGGCGAGCATCGCCGGCGCACCGCCGAGCCGCGTGATCATGCTGTTCACCTTCACGTCCGCGATGAGCCGCCGGTTCGCCGCGGTGTCGTAGCCCGTGCCGACGCCGGCGGCGCCCATCGGCCCTCCGCTGCGCGCCGTGCCGTGCATCATCGCCCCGGCCTTTTCGTCGAGGGTCATCCGCCCGACCAGATCGCGCGCTCGCGCCGCGGGGGTGAGTCGCCAGTCCTCGTACGGATCGACCTTGCCGTTGCGATCGAGATCGCGGAAGCGCAGTCCGCCCTGTTCTATCACGGGCGCTGCTCTCGTGGTGAGCACCGGCTGCGCGCGCCGCGGCGCGTTCTGCGCCTGCGCGCTCGCGCTCGAGGCGAGCGAGATGAATGCGACGGCGATGCCGAGCCGTGTGAAGTGAAAGCCGATCATGGATGAGAGCCCAATTGGGCGCAGGAACGCCGTTGATTCGACCGCAGATTTCAGTTTCGAGTCATCAGAACACGAGCGCCGGGAACGAACATCATCGCGCAACGTGTTTTTTTCACGCGGAGCCCGCGGAGGCGCGGAGAACTGCTCCCCGGGTCGAGCTGCTCGTATCGGTGCAATGCTCCTCTCCATCCACAACTCCAAAAGCAGGACTTAGGGGTCGGCATCCAGCCGTTCGTGGCGCCGTGCCTTTCTCGGTCCTCCGCGTCGCCGCGGGCTCCGCGTGAAAAAACACGTTGCGCGAAGATCCTGAACGTGCAGCCCCGGAGAGTAGCGGTTCCGAACACCTCCGCCTCACTGCTTCACCTTCCCCTCCAGTCGCTGCAGCTTCGTCTGACCGAAGCTCACGTTGTGCTCCCCCTCCACCACGACCACCTCGCCCGCAAACCGGAAATCGAGCGTCGAGTAGAACGGCGTCTCCGGCGCGACGAGCTTCACGCGAAACACGCTGTCCGCCGTCCACGAGCCGCTCGCCGCAACCTGCGGCTGCTCGGGCACGCTCAGCATCCGCTCGATCCCGTTCGCGAACCCGGATGTGTTGCGCACCCACGTGCCGATGCCGAGTGGCGTGCGCGTCTCGCCCGCCGTCGTGCGCACCAGCAACGCCGGCGACTGCGACGTCAGATCGAGCGACACGGCGCGCAGCCCGCGTCCGTTGTCCGCGAGCTCGTACCACTTCCCGCTGATCGCGCTCGCGAGCGGTGACGTTGCCTTCCCCGGCGACGGACGCATCGTCAGTCCCGCGAGCTTCGTCTTCAG
>DATEOG010000054.1:0-4967 GCA_035274345.1 Gemmatimonadaceae bacterium | reverse complement strand
AAGCAGCCGGAGGCCTCCATCTGGCGTAGGTTCAGAGCCTCCACAGACGGCTTCACGTTCACGGAAGCGGAGGGCGTCTACACGGCGCACATCGTCGCGAACGCGGAACGCGTGGTCGATCTGATGTGGACCATGACGGAGCTGCTCAATCCGGCCGTGGACCTGTTCATCGACGACTTGCGCAGCGGGCGAAAGTGGAAGGGGGAGGCGCTGCCGTTGCCCGACGTTCGCGACACGCTCGCGCGACTGAAGCTCCTGCTGGCCCGATTCGGCGGCGTGGAGCTGAGCGTCTACACTCCCGAGGACCAGCTCTCGCTCAACCCGCACCTCGAACTCTTCATCTTCTCGCGATCCGACCGGTGGCTCTACCTGCTCGAGGGCCGCGGTCTGGAGGAGCAGGCACGCGTGCGCCCGAAGAGCTGGAAGATCAACCGGCAGTCGTTCCCTGCGGCGCCGGACCTGGTGAATGCCGTGTCCACCGCGGCCGAGCGACTGGCGCTGCAACGCGTGTGACCGGACCGACGAGCCGTTCCCCTGGCCGGACCGGCGTTTGACTGACGGCAAGCTGGTCTACGCGCTCGCGGCCGCTGCGGCCAACCTGCTCGGCGCGTTCGCGGTCACGTCGCGCTCGCGGTGGAGCACGCAGGCCCTCGACGCCATGCTGGCCTTCGCGGCGGGATTCATGATCGCCGTCGCGCTGATCGACCTCTTTCCCGAGGCGCTGGCTCGCGGAGGCCATAACGCAGCGATCGTGGCGCTGGGAGCCTACGTGGCGGTGCACATCACGCAGCACGTGATCGGGACGCACTTCCACTTCGGTGAGGAGACGCACCACGTGTCCGGGGCGGTGAGCGTGGCGGCGCTGGTCGGCCTGCTGCTGCACACCTTCGTGGACGGCGTTGCGGTAGCGAGCGGTCTGGACGTCGGTGGCGCGGTCGGTGCGCTGGTGTTCATCGCCGTGATTCTTCACAAGGTGCCCGAAGGGCTGGCCATCTCGAGCCTGTTCCTCGCCGCGGGACAGGGCCGCCGGCGTGCGCTGCTCGCCGCCGCGGCGCTCGGCGCGGCCACGATCGCGGGGGTGGTGCTGACCTCGCAGGTCACCGCGCTGCGCGATCATGGCCTGGCACTCGCGGCGGGCGTCACGCTCTACGTCGGGATGAGCAACCTCGTGCCGGAATTTCGCGCGCGCGGCGGATGGCGTCTGCCGGTCGCTTTCCTTGGCGGGAGCGGCGTGTACTTCGCCGCACGAATCCTGGCGGGAGCGTGAGCATGGCAGAACGCCGCGGCCCCAGGAGATCAGGCGGCCCGTCGTTGTTCTCGGCGGCCGCACCGCCGCAGCCATTGGCGGCGCGGATGCGTCCGCGCACGCTCGACGAGTACGTCGGCCAGCAGCACCTGCTGGCGCCGGGCATGCCGCTCCGCGAGAGCATCGAGCGGGGCAGCGTCTCGTCGATGGTGTTCTGGGGACCACCGGGCACGGGCAAAACCACGCTGGCCCGCCTCGTCGCCCGGTACACCGACCGCGAGTTCGTCGCCTTCTCCGCTGTCACGGAGGGTGTGCCGCGCGTGCGCGAGATCGTGCGCGAGGCCGAGGATCGGCGGGAGACGGGCCGCGGGACGATCCTGTTCGCCGACGAGATCCATCGCTTCAACAAGGCGCAGCAGGATGCCTTCCTGCCGCACGTGGAGGCGGGGACGATCACGCTGATCGGAGCGACGACCGAGAATCCGAGCTTCGAGATCGTGGGCTCGCTGCTGTCGCGCGTGCGCGTGTTCGTGCTGCGTTCCCTCTCGCCCGTGGACGTCGCTGGACTCGTGCGGCGCGCGCTTGGCGACAACGAGCGTGGGCTCGGCGCTTTGGGGCTCACGGCCGACGACGACGCGATCGAGCTGCTCGCGTCGGAATCGGACGGGGACGCGAGGCGTGCGCTCACCGTGCTGGAAGCGGCCTCGGACCATCTTGGCGCCGGGGGCCATCTGACCGCCGACGTCGTGCGTCAGGCGGCGCAGCTCCGGTTCTCGCGCTACGACAAGGGCGGGGAGGAGACGTACAACATCCTCAGCGCGTTCCACAAATCGCTGCGAGGGAGCGACCCGCAGGCGGCGCTCTTCTGGATGGCGCGGATGCTCGAGGGTGGGCAGGACCCCATGGTCATCTTCCGGCGCGCCATCGCGATGGCGGCGGAGGACATCGGCCTCGCGGATCCGGAGGCGTTGAAGCTGGCCGTCGCGGCGCGCGACGCGTTCCACATGCTCGGCGCGCCGGAAGGATACCTCCCCATGTCGCAGATGGTGATCTACCTCGCAACAGCGCCGAAGTCGAACAGCAGCAAAGTGGCGCTGGATGCGGCGATGAACGCGGCGCAGGAGCATCCCGCCGCCCAGGTGCCGCTGCACGTGAGGAACGCACCGACGAAGCTCATGAAGGAACTGGGATATCACGAGGGGTATCAGTACGCGCATGCCGTTCCGGAGGCATACATTCCGCAGGAGTACCTGCCGGAGGCATTGGCTGGATCGGCTTTCTACACGCCAGGACCGTTCGGCTTCGAGAAGGAGATCGCGAAGCGGCTCGCCTGGTGGGAAGAGCTTCGCGCCAGAGCGCAGGGCGAGCAGTCGCGCGCGACCGGCCGGGAACCGTCAACGGAGGAATGATCATGCGTCGTCTGACGTTGGGTGTAGTCTCGGCCGCGCTCGCGGTCACGGCGGGATGCAGTGCGCTCGGAAAGCAGGCCTTCAAGGAGCCGGTCGTCCAGCTGCGCGACGTGCGCGTGAACGGCGTTGGTCTCACGGGTGGGAACCTCGACGTGCGACTCAGCGTGTACAACCCGAACGGCTTTCGGCTGGACGCGACGAAGCTGCGCTACAACGTTCTCGTCGGCGACAGCGTGCAGTTCGCGAACGGCACGGTGGACAGCCGGTTCACCGTGAACGGCAACGATTCGTCGGTGGTGACGATCCCGGTGAGCTTCACGTATAACGGCATCGGCGCGGCGGGCCGTCAGCTCCTCAATACCGGCGGAGTCAACTACCGGGTGGCGGGCGACGTCGTCGTCGGCACCGTGGTGGGGAGCTTCACGGTTCCCTACAGCTCGACCGGGCGATTCAATGCGCTCGGCGGCACCTCGCGCCAGTAGAGGCCAGACCATCGCACGAGATCTGATCACCGTCGCGCCGCCCGTCGAGCGGGCGCTCCTCGTCGGAGCACCGCTCAAGCGGGCCGGCGCCCGCAAGTCGCTCGACGAGCACCTGCGCGAGCTCGAGCGACTCGCCGACACGGCGGGCGCCGTCGTCGTGGGAGAGCTCACCCAGCAGCTCGATCGGCCGCATCCGGGCACCTACCTCGGCAAGGGGAAGCTGGACGAGCTCAAGTCCATGGTGCGCGACAAGGACGCCTCGCTCATCATCTTCGACGACGAGCTGACGCCGAGTCAGGGGAACACGGTGGAGCAGACGATCGGCACGCGCGTCGTGGATCGCGCGGAGCTGATCCTCGACATCTTCGCGACGCGGGCGCGCTCCAGCGAGGCGAAGATGCAGGTGGAGCTCGCCCAGCTCGAGTACACCCTGCCGCGGCTGACGCGGATGTGGACACACCTCGAGAAGTTCCGCGGCGGCATCGGCATGCGCGGTCCCGGCGAGACGCAGCTCGAGACGGACCGCCGCCTGATCAATCACCGGATCAAGCTCCTCAAGGAGCGGCTGGTGCACGTGCAGCAGAATCGCGCCGTGCAGCGGCAGGCGCGTACGGGCGTGTTCAAGGCCTCGATCGTGGGCTACACGAACGCGGGCAAGTCGTCGATCCTCCGCGGCATGACGGGGAGCGCCGACGTGCACGTCGAGGACCGGCTGTTCGCCACGCTCGACCCGCTCACGCGCGAGGTGGACCTCGGGGAGAACGCGCGCGTGCTGTTGACCGATACGGTCGGATTCATTCGGAAGCTGCCCCACCATCTCGTCGCATCGTTCCGCGCCACGCTCGAGGAGACGCGCGACGCCGACCTGCTGCTGCACGTGGTGGATGCGAGCCATCCGCTGTGGGAAGAGCAGCGGCTGGTGGTCGACCAGGTGCTGATGGACCTCGGGCTCCACGAGCAGCCGCTGCTGCTGGTGTTCAACAAAACCGACTTGCTGGAGGAGTCGGCTCTGCTGCAGCTACAGGAGCGCGTGCTCGGACTGGTGCCGAGCGCAATCTTCGTGAACACGACGACAGACGATGCACTCGATCCGCTGCGGCGCGCGCTGCGGCATGCCGTCCGCGCCAGGCGTCCCGTCGCGGAAGTCTGGCTCTCGTCGGCGGATGGCAGAATGCTCGCCGAGATCCACGCACACGGGGAGGTGCTGGAGCAGCGCACGGAGGGCGACCAGATGGTCGTTCGCGCGCGGCTGCCGGAACGACTGCGTGGACGGCTCGAGCAGGCGGGGGCCAGGATCACGACCCCCGCGTAACAGCACGCACGTTGGTTTCTCGGGCCGAGGCGTCTCGTTAGGTTGTGCCGGTGCCCCCGCTCTCGCTTCGCCGTCTCGCCTGGCTGGCCGCCGCCGCACTTTCTCTCGTCGTTGCGCCCAGCGCGCGCGGCCAGGGAACGGCGACGCTTCCGCCGTCGGATCCCGTCTACGGTGATATCGACCGCCTGAGTGAGCTCAGCTTCCTCGACTCGGCGATCATCGGCCAGCGCCCGTACTCACGACGCGAGATCGGACGCATCATCCGCAGCGCGCGGGACCAGTCGAATCGTTTGAGCGAGCGGGACGACCAGCGAGCGCTGACGGACCTCGAGCTCACGATCGGCGACGGCATCCTGCGACGGCTCGAGATCCGGTTCTCGCGAGAGGTCGACGATATCTCCGGTATCGATCCTGTGGTTGCGGCGTTCGACGACGCCCTGCTGTCGGTGGTGTACACCGATGCGGAACGCCGGGGATTTCCGGCCTCGCTCTCGGCGCCCACGGAGGCGACGATCGGC
>DATEOG010000053.1:0-2780 GCA_035274345.1 Gemmatimonadaceae bacterium | reverse complement strand
TGCGGACGATTGCGGCGCGACGTGCGTCGCGATGGTGCTGGCCGCACACGGCGTGCATGACGTGGCTGCCGAGTGTCGGGCGCTGTGCGGTGCGGGCCGCGACGGTGCGCGGCTCACGACGCTCGCCGCCGTGGCACGGCGGTACGGGCTGGAAGCGCGCATGTCACGCGTTGCGGCAAGCGACGTCCCCGCGGTTCCGTTACCAGTCATAGCGCACTGGCGGGCCTCGCACTTCGTTGTGGTCGAGCGATGTTCGACCACCAAAGCCACCGTCGTCGACCCGGCAATTGGACGCCGTTCGATGTCAGCCGACGAGTTCGCGGCGAGCTACAGCGGTGCACTGCTCGTATGCAAGGCGGGGCCGAATATCGTGAGGACGGGCCGGCGCCGCCGACCGCTGTGGTTCGACTACCTCGGGGCCATGTTCCACGACGCCGGCGCGCAGGGTGCGCTCGTGCAGGTGGTTGTCGCCTCGGTCCTCCTGCAGGCCACCGGGCTCGCGACACCGCTCTTCACGAAGCTCATCGTCGATGATGTCGTGCCGCCTGGCTCCCCGATCACGCTGACGCTCGTCGCGTTCGGGATGGGGATCGTGCTCGGCGCCCGAGCCGTCACGTCGCTCGTGAGGAGCGCTGTGATGATCCGACTGCAAACGCGGCTGGACGCGCGACTCACCGAAGGATTCTTCGAGCACCTGCTGCGCCTGCCGTACCGGTTCTTTCAGGGACGGACGAGTGGCGACCTGCTCGTGCGCCTCTCGAGCAACACCACCATCCGCGACATGCTGACGACGCAGCTCCTGTCGGTCTTGCTCGACGGACCGTTCGCGCTGCTGTACATCGCGGTCCTCCTCGCCGTGGCGCCCTCGTTCGCGCTCGTCGTCGTCGCCCTCGCGGCGCTCCAGGCGGGGCTGGTGCTCGCGTCGCTCCGTCCCCTGGTCGACCTCGGGCAGCGCAGTCTCGTGGCGCGATCCGACGAGCAGAGCTGCCTCGTCGAGCTGATGAAGGGCATCGCGCACCTCAAGGCCTCGGGCGCCGAGGAGCGCGCGCTGGAGCGGTGGAGAGACCTGTTTCGGCGGCAGCTCTCCGTATCGCTCGAGCGAAGCGCTCTCACGGCGACGATCGAGGCGGCGTTAGGGCTCGTGCGCTCGGCGTCACCGCTCGTGCTGCTGTGGTACGGTGCCACCCTTGTGCTCGCCGGCGAGCTGCCACTCGGGATGATGCTGGCGCTCGGCGCGCTGGCCGCGTCGTTTCTCACGCCGTTCATGGCTCTCGTGCAGAGCACGCAGCAGCTGCACCTGCTTGACGCCTACATCGAGCGGCTGATCGACGTGTTGCGCGTCGAACCCGAGCGCCGTCCGTCGCCCGCCAGTGCACCGCCGGCCAGACGCGCTCGCAACGGCGCCATCGAAGCGCGTGGCCTGACGTTTCGGTTCGCGCCCGATGGTCCCCTCGTTCTGGACGACGTGTCCTTCACGGTGGCCGCGGGCGAGCAGCTCGGCATCGTCGGCCCGACCGGGTCGGGGAAGAGCACGATCCTCATGCTGTTGCTGGGCCTCTACCAGCCGACCGGTGGGATGGTGTTCTTCGATGGCGTCCCTCAGTCGGAGCTGGATCCACTGCTCGTCCGACGTCGATGCGGCGTCGTGCTGCAGGACATTGCGCTGTTCAGCGGGTCGCTGCGCTCCAACATCGCGCTCAACGCGCCGGATGCGCCGCTCGAGCGGGTGGTCGAAGCGGCGGAGCTCGCGGGCCTCGTGGATGACGTGCATCGCATGCCGTTGCGCTTCGAGACGCGGCTGTCCGAAGGCGGGACCAACATCTCCGGCGGTCAGCGCCAACGTATCGCCATCGCTCGCGCCGTCCTCACGCGTCCGGAGATTCTGCTCCTCGACGAAGCGACGAGTCACCTCGACGTCCCGGCCGAAGAGCGCGTGATCGCGAACCTCGCACGTCTGCGATGTACGCGTGTCGCGATCGCGCATCGGCTCACGGCCATTCGCGCCGCCGACCAGATCCTCGTACTGGAGCGCGGACGTGCGGTGGAACGGGGCACATGTGATGAGCTCGTGCGCGCCGGCGGCCTGTACGCCGCGATGACCGCGCACCAGAACTCGATTGCGAGCACTCGGCGTCCCGGCGCCGACGGAAGTGCGGCTCGCGTTCCTCGGGTGGAGCCGCACGGGCACCGGGAGTGTTGCGCATCCATCTGATCGGCGACGCCACTCGCCACGCATATCACCCATCCCGGAGGACTGGCAGCACGCCGAACCGCGCTCGCGGGCAGCGAGTGCGTCACCGTTCGTCTGTCGCGATCAACCAAGGAATTCCGGAGCACATCGTGGGATATCAACGAACCATCAGAGCGTGGAAGGACCTCGACTTCCGCGCAGCGCTGGACTCTGACGAAGAGGCGAATCTGCCGTCCTCGCCCGTGGGAACCATCGAGCTCGACGACGCCGACCTTGGCGCTCCATCGGGCGGCTCGGTGCCGATCACGCAGACATCCATCTGCGCGACGAGCCTGCCGTGCGCGGCGACCATTGGGATTGCGGTCTCGAACCAGATCAGCTGCGGAACGTGCGAGGAGTCGTTGTGGCACGGCACCTGTGGCTTCTCGTCGATCGGCTGCTGCTAGCCGCCGTCAGCCGGAGCGTCAGCTCCTCGTCATCCCGAGCGGAGCGAAGCGCAGCGAGGGATCTTGCGTGCCGTCCTCGTGGCAGGACCAGCAACGAGATCCGTCCAGCAGATCCTTCGCTGGCGCTCGGGATGACAAGGAGC
>DATEOG010000052.1:0-4282 GCA_035274345.1 Gemmatimonadaceae bacterium | reverse complement strand
CTCGCGACACATCTTCAAGAAGCCGACGCACGCCTACAAGACGGGGATCGTGTTTCTCGCGTACCTGAACGGGCACCAGGATCACTTCCGCATGCTCGGCGGCGCGGAGAGCGCGCGCACTGCGGTGCATCTCGGAGAGCTGATCCGGCTCGCCGATGCCGCAGGCTTGCTATCGGATCCGGAGATGGCGGTGAGCCGAGCGCGCGGTGTGTTCGCGGTCGCGGGGATCCAGTGACGGATCTCGGCGGCGCCCTCGGGCGCGTGACGCTGACGGCGTCCGCCCTGGCGGGGGATGCCGCGCCATTGAAGGACGCGGCACGCCTGAGCTTCAACCAGGCGACGGCGGAGCGCGCATCGCTTCCCGACGTGATCGAGTCATGCGCGAGGCACGGTGTGCCCGGGATCTCGATCTGGCGGCACAAGCTGGCCGAGGTCGGCGTCGAGCGCACGGCGAAGCTGCTCCGCGACGCGGGACTGTGGGTCTCGAGCGTATGCCGCGGTGGCATGTTCCCGGCACTCACGGCGGCGGAGCGTGCAACGCGCATCGACGACAACCGGCGCGCCATCGACGACGCGGCCACGCTCGGAGCGGAGGTGCTCGTGCTGGTGTGCGGCGCTGCGGCCGATCGCGACCTGAGCGCCGCGCGCGCGATGGTCGCCGACGGCATCGCCGCGATCGCGCCGTACGCGGCGGAGCGAGGCGTGCGGCTCGGCATCGAGCCACTCCATCCAGCGTTCTGCGCCGAGCGGTCGTGCATCACGACGATGCGGGAGGCGCGGCTGATCTCGGAGCAATTCGATGCGTCGAACGTCGGCGTCGTCGTGGACGTGTACCACGTCTGGTGGGATCCCGAGCGGGCCGAGGAGATCGCGCGCCTCGGCGACCGGATCGCGGGCTACCACGTGAACGACTGGCTGGTGCCGGTGAAGAACGTGCTGATGAATCGCGGCATGATGGGCGACGGCGTGATCGAGCTCCGGCGCATCCGCGGCGAGATCGAGCGAGCCGGCTACATGGGGCCGATCGAAGTGGAGATCTTCAACGAAAGCATCTGGGAGCGGCCGCTCGACGAGCTCGTGCGGCTCACGAAGGAACGTTTCGTGGAGGTGTCATGAGCGCTCACGACGAGATGGACCGGCGCGCGTTCCTGCGCGCCGCAGGCGCGATGGCAGCGATCGCGGCGACGGGATGCTCCAGCGCGACGACGGGCGGCAGCGCTGGTGCAGCCGCGTCGATCACCGGGAGCGCGCGGAGATTCCCACTCGGCTTCTCCACGCTCGGCTCGCCGAAGTGGACATGGGCGCAGACGCTCGACTTCGCGGCGACGCACGGCTTCGCCGGGATCGAGCTGCGCGGCATCCAGGAGACGATGGATCTGTCGAAGCGGCCCGAGTTCCAGGCGGACCGCATCGAACAGTCGAAGCGCGAGCTGGCAGCGCACGGACTCGTCGTCCCCTGTCTCGGCGCATCGGTCAACCTGCACGAGCAGGACGCGGCGAAGCTCGGCGCCGCGATGGCGGAGACGCGCCGGTTCATCGACGTGGCGAGCGCGCTCGGGGCGCCGTACGTGCGCGTGTTCGGCAACGAGTACCCGAAGGGTCTCAGCAAGGAGGCAACGCTCGCTTACATCGCACGCGGCCTGCGTGAGCTTGGCGAGTACGCGCGTCCGAAGGGTGTGACCGTGGTGCTCGAGTCACACGGACAGTTCGTCGACTCGCCGACGCTGGTCGAACTGATGCGACTGGCCGACTCACCCGGCGTCGCGATTCTCTGGGACGCTCACCACACGTTCGTCGCGGGCGAGCAGCCGGAGGACACTGTGGCCAAGCTGGGCCGATGGATCCGGCACACGCACCTCAAGGACTCGGTGGCGGCAGGCAAGGACCGAAAGTACGTGCTGACGGGTCGCGGAGAGGTGCCGGTGAAGCGCCAGATCGAAGCGCTGGCACGCATCGGCTACAAGGGATTCTACAGCTACGAGTGGGAGAAGCGGTGGCATCCGGAGATCGAGGAGCCGGAGGTCGCGTTTGCCGACTACGCGAAAGTGGCGTCGGGCTACCTGCGCGACGCCGGCGTAAAGCCCATCGCCTCGCGCTGAGCAGTCGCGTGTACATCCCTCCGAGGTTCGCTGAGCACGACGTCGCCGTGATGCAGGCCTTCATCGAGGCACATCCGCTCGGCGCGCTCGTGACCGCGTCGCCGCGCGGTTTGTTCGCGACGCACCTCCCGCTGGTGCTCGACCGCGCGCTCGGTGCGTACGGCACGCTGCAGGGACACATCGCCCGCGCGAACCCGCACCACGAGCTCGCGGGTGAAGGGGCGGAGGCGCTGGTGCTGTTCACGGGCGCCGACTCGTACGTCACGCCGTCGATGTACGCGAGCAAGTCGAAGCACGGCAAGGTCGTGCCGACGTGGAACTACGTCGCCGTGCACGCGCACGGTACGCTGCGATTCGTACGTGAGCCGGACGCGCTGCGGCGGCATCTCGAGCAGCTCACCGCGCGACACGAAGCGAGTCGCCCACAGCCGTGGTCGATCGGCGACACTCCCGAGGGATACGTCGACAAGCTGCTCGGCGCGATCGTCGGCGTGGAGATCGAGATCACGCGGCTCGACGGTAAGTGGAAGATGAGCCAGAACCGGCCCGCCGAAGACATCGACGGCGTGATCGAGGGGCTCGGCGCGTCGGAGGATCCGCGGCAGCGCGAGGTGGCGGAGATCGTGAAGGAGAGACGATCGTAGTTCGGGGGTCCGGGCACCGCCGCTGAAACTGCAACTGCAACTGCGACTGCGACTGCAACTGATTGACGCGGAGATCGCGGAGGTTGCACGGCAAGCGCGCGGAGGACCGAGCAAGGCCGTGGCGCTATGACCGGCAGCCGTCATCCCGAGCGAAGCGCGCAGCGCGAAGTCGAGGGATCTGCACTTCGAACAGGTGCAGATTCCTCGACTCGCTGCGCTCGCTCGGAATGACAACGGGAGCCGCTCCGCGCTCTCGCAGTGCCCTATAAGGTGGACGACGACGACGCGTGTCTCACGCTGCTGCGCGACCTCCCTCCGCGGCACTCCGCGTCAATCAGTCGCCGTTCCAAGGCTGCGTGGAACTCGACCGCTGACCAGACCGGCCTCCGAATCGTCTTCCGAGCGTACCCTCACGCCGACGCTCATTTCGATGGACGCTGCCGCCCTCACCTGTCCCCAATGTGGCGCCGCCGCTGCGGCGGACGCCATCCAGTGCTCGTTCTGTCAGGCACGCCTCGCCACGGTTGCGTGTCCGTCGTGCTTCGGCATGGTGTTCGTCGGGAGCAATCACTGCGCGCACTGCGGCGCGACGATCGCCGCCGTCGATTCGCGCGAGGGGAAGCGCCCCTGCCCTCGCGGGTGCGGTACGCTGCACCGCCTGAGTCTCGGCGGCGTGGAGCTCGACGAATGCGAGCGGTGCAGCGGCGTGTGGCTCCCGCTCGACGTCTTCCGAAAGCTGTGCGCCGAGGAGGAGCGACGAACGGTTTTCCTTGGCGCGGAGCTCGAGGCGCGCCGGACGCCGCCCACCTCCGTGGCGACGGTGCGCTACGTCCCCTGTCCTGACTGCGGCACACTGATGAATCGGGTGAACTTCGGGAAGCGCTCCGGCGTCGTGCTCGACGCGTGCGCTCAGCATGGCACCTGGTTCGATGCGGACGAGCTGCGTCGCGTCGTGGAGTTCGTGCGCGACGGAGGACTCGACCGGGCGCGCGCGCAGGAGCGCGTGCGGCTGGAGGAGGAGCGGCGGCTCCTCACGGCGAAGAAGACCATCGCGTCATGGGGCGCCCCTCAGCCGAGCCACCCGAAGGACGCGAGTCTCGAGGCGACTGGGCCGTTCGCGGAAATCTTGCTCCGGCTCTTCGGTACGTTCTGAGCCGGCCGAGGTACAGATCCCTCGACTGCGCTCGGGATGACAACGAGTGCAGATCCCTCGACTGCGCTCGGGATGACAACGAGTGCAGATACCTCGACTGCGCTCGGGAAGACGCTGACGTCCGCGCTCAGCGCGGTGTCATCATGCGCCACGTGAGCGCGCGGTAGCCGAACGGCTTTCCGGTCGGCCGCGTCGGCGTCTCGCCACGGAGCGTGCCGTCTCCAGAGCGCGATACGACGAGCGAAGTCCACGAGAGCTCGCCGCGCTCGTAGGCAAAGGTGGTCCCGTCGTCGTCGTAGAGCCGGAAGGTGCCCGGCTCCGTTCCGTAGTGGCGGAGCTCGAGGTCCGCCGGCTCGCCGGGCGCAGGGACGTGCAGCCAGTCGCCG
>DATEOG010000051.1:0-9140 GCA_035274345.1 Gemmatimonadaceae bacterium | reverse complement strand
TGTCGCGGAAGGTGTTGAAGTACGCGCTCACCACGGCCGCCTTCACGCGCTGATCGCACGCGGCGGTGAGCAGCGAGGTCGTCCCTCCGCCTGACGCGCCGAGCGTCGCGATGCGCGACGAGTCGACCTCGGGGCGCGTCGCGAGGTAGTCGATCGAGCGCATCGCGTCCCAGACGCGCCATCCTGCCATCGTCTGGCCGAGGAGGAGCGCGGCGCAGGCGGCTGGCCGGCAGGACTCGACCGCGGGGCCCGCCTTGCGCGCGGCGTCGTCCCGTCGCGTGCCGAAGGCGAGCTGCTCGACGGCGAGCGTCACGTAGCCGTGCTCCACGCACTGCAGCGCGTACTCCTTCGCGTACCCCACGTTGCGCTGGGTGCGCTGGGCGCCATCGTCGGCGATGCCGAGGATGTCGGGGAGGCCGCGGCCATGTCCCGACACGCAGACGACGGCGGGGAGCGGGCGCGGAGCGTTCTTCGGCAGCAGGAGATAGCCGATGGTGCTGAGGTTCTCGCGCGTGTCGAAGACGATCTTCTCGCGCGTGTACGTGCCGAGGTCGGTCGTCTCGAGCACTTCGGTGTTGAGGGGTGAGCGCTTCGACGGAAAGCCGCCGAGCCGGTCGATCAGCTTCGGTCTGGCGCGCTGCTGCCAGCGCCGCGCGGCGTTCGGCGTCGTCGCGCTGAACGACATCGCCGGCTTCAGCGCGTCGTACTCCGAGAGACAGAACTCCTTGCTGTCGAGATGCCGCGCGGCCAGCGCGGAGTCGCCGAGCGCATTCCCGGTGACCGGTGCCGCGGTGATTGGTGGCGAGAATGGCGCGCTCGCGGCACTCGCGGCACTCGCGGCACTCGCGGTCGCGAGCGGCAGCCCGGTCGTCGCGGCGACACCAGCGATCGTCCCGCGTTTGATGAACTCCCGGCGTCCGATCTCTTCACTCATGTTTCGTCCTCGGTTGAACCAAAGGTACAGATCCCTCGACTCGCTCCGCTCGCTCGGGATGACGGCGGCGGTGAGTGATCAGGGCAATCCGCGGAGCCGCTCGGCGCGCACCGTCCAGCCTTCGCGCGGGAAGCCCGGCGCACTCGTGCGCGGCGCACCATCCCAGCCGGCGGCCATCATCGCCGTCGCGCTGAGCAGTCCTCCATTACCGGGCAAATAGATCGTCAGCCCGGGTCGTTGATAGTTGTGGCCGTTCGGGTGGTACTTGTTCTTCGGCGTGTCCATCAGCAGCGCGTCGATCGCGAGCGAAGGCTCACCGACGCGCGCCGCGGTCATGGCGACGAGCGGATAGTCCCATCCCCACGTGTCGCTCCACTGCCATGTCTCGAACGTACGGCGCAGGGTACGGCGCATCGCCTCGCGGTCCACACGCGGTGAAGCCACGAAGCCGTAGGCGCCGAGCAGCGTCGGGTGATCGCGCCGCTGGTTGGCGTCGGTGAAGGTCGTCGGCGCCGACTCGGCGTTCACGTACAGGCCGTCGCGCATCGGGAGGGCAGAGAGCGCGTTAAGCACGCGGTCCCACGCGGGCTCACGCCCGAGACCGAGCCGCTCGCGCCAGCGCTGTGCGGTCGACAGCCCGAACGCCCAGTAGGCGAGCTCGAACGTCGGATTGAACGTCGTTCGCGCCGGATGGCTCTCCTGCGCCGGGATGAGCGGCGGGCCGAGCACGTACCGCCGCTTCGCCTGGTCCCACCAGGGATACGACGCCATGAACTCCGCCGACGCGAACACGAGGTCGCGATAGCGCTCGAGCACGCGGCGGTCGGGGCGAGCTCGATAGACGAGCTCACTGAGGTAGATGGGATGCGGCTGCTGCCAGATGAGGAAGGCGCCGATCCCCGATGGGCTGTCGCGCCCTTCGGGGCCGACCATCTTCGGCCAGCGCACGCCGCGATACCCCTGTCGCGCCGCGTTCGCGCGTGCTTCGGGAAGGATTCGCCGGTACCAGGGCAGACTGCGCTCGAGCATCGCCGCGCGGTTCCAGAGCGGAAAGTGCGCGGCGTGCCACCAGTGCATCTCGAGATGCGCCTTGCCGAACCAGCTGTTGAACGTCTCCCCCGTCTCCTGCGGCGGCATCGTGCCGGCGCACTGGATCGCCGTGAGATATTCGGACAGCACGATGCGCCGCTCGAGCTCGAGGGCACGTCGATCGGCGCTTCCCGACAGATCCAGCGTGCCGCCGTCAGTCCAGAACCGCTCCCAATGGCGCGCGCTCGCCGTCGCCGTCGCGGTGACGGTCGGTTCCGTATCGCTCGGCCGCGAAGCCGAGAGCTCGACGACCATCTCGAAGCGCGACGTCCCGGCCGACGGCTCGACACGAAACTCGTGCGGACCGACCGGCGCGAGCGCGCCGCCCGACCACGCAGCGCGCGCCCAGTAGGTCGTCGTGTCGAGCTTCCGCTCCCAGAGCACCGAGCGCTGATCGCGTGCGACGACACGCGTCCGATGCTGCTGCGGCTGCGTCCAGTCACTCGGATCGCCGGTATGCGTCACTCGCGCGAAAGGAAAGGCGACCAAGATCGCCAGCCGCGCAGGATCCAGCTCGGTGCTCTCCACGCGCACGGCGACGAGGTCTCGCGCGGGATGCGCCCACGTCCAGACGCGCACCGCGCGCCCATCGATTGTGAAACGGCTCTCGAGCGTGCCGGACCAGAGGTCCAGGCGCTGCTCGACCGCTGTGAGATCCGACACGCGCACCGCCGAGCCGTCGCGTCCGCGGAGTGCGAAGCCGATGCGACCGAGCGACAGCCGATGCGGGTTTTCACGGAGCCACTTTCCCGCCGGTCCGTTCTGGCCGCTCAGATACGGCACCTGACGACCGTGCGCGTCGTACAGGTCCAGCGCGTCCTTGTCCTGAACGCCCTCGGTGTTCGGAAAGGAGTGCCATCCCCACTCCGCCTGCGTCGCGAGCGGCAGCTCCTTGTATTCGTCCGGAAACGTCTGCAACCCGGTGGCGTCCGCCGTGAAGGCGAACCCTCCGTTGCCGACGCTGAGCGCCGAGAACGATTCGAAGGTGCGTACCACGGGCGAGTGGCGAGCGAGCCTCGCACGGCGGTCGACCGGTGCGCCCTGCGACTCCGCGTGCGCGTCATCCGGCACCGCGCTCGCGCGCCCGTTGGCGTGTGGCACCAACGCTCCGCCGGCGATCGTCGCCGACATGGACTGCAGGAAAACGCGTCGCCTCATCTCGCTCGCATCATTCAGGGATTCACGGGCTCGTCCGCGCGTACGACCACGAGCGTCAGCGCCTTGGGACCGTGCGCGCCGATGACGAGCGACTGCTCGATGTCGGCCGTCTTCGACGGACCGGAGACGAACACGCCGAAGGAATGGCTCCGCACGTCGATACGCTCGTACGCCTGGTGAAGATCGTCGACGAGGTCCTCCTCACGCACGACGATCACGACGCGCGCCGCAAGGAACAGCGCCCCCCGCAGCACCGTGTCGGACGTGGCGATCCACACCGCCCCATTCTCCGCCACGCCGAGCGACGACTCGCTGACGAGCACGTCGAGTGCGCTCAGACTGTGAGCGTCGCCGTGCGGCGACATCGTGGACGTCACTCCGGCCGCGAACGACAGCAGCGTAATGGCGCCCTCGGTCGCGCTCGCGACGAATCGAGGAACGTCCTTTCGCGGTGCAAGCGTCACCGTTGCGCCGGCGGCAGTGGCTGCAGCAGTGAACGCATCGAGGCGCGACAAGCCGCTCTCCTCCTGGTGCACTGGCCGCAGCGACTCCGGCCGCGCCACGCTCGGAGGGCGCGCGGCGCGAACGGCGGCGAGGATGGCGTCGCGTGCGCTCACCGACTCGGCGCTCACCGGTCGCCTCCCGGTCGATTCTTTCGATACCACGCACGGAAGCTCTGCGCCGGCGGTGCCGGCAGCTCGCGCGCGCGCGCCCAGGGTCGCGCCGCCAGTCGCGCCAGCGGCCGGGGAAGGATGCGCAGCCCGCGTCGCGCCAGCGCGCCGGCGAGGCGGAACAGCCGGGGATGGTTGAACAATCGAACCGACGACTTCATCGCCACGGACTTCGCGGCAGACACGTGGCCCGCCTGGACGACGCGCTGTCGCCAGCGGAAGAGCTGTCCGTCGAGGTCGATCTTCACCGGGCAGACCGCGGTGCACGACCCGCACAGCGTGGATGCGAACGGAAGCGCTGCGTATTTCTCGAGGTCGAGCCCCGGCGTGAGCACCGAGCCGATCGGCCCCGGCACGGTGAAGCCATAGCTGTGGCCCCCCGAGCGGCGGTAGACCGGACAGGTGTTCATGCACGCGCCGCAGCGGATGCACTTGAGCGACGTCCAGAACTCCTCGCGGGCGAGCTGCTTCGTGCGGCCGTTGTCCACCAGGACGATGTGCAGCTCCTGCCCCGAGCGCGGACCGTGCACGTGCGAGGAGTACACGGTGACCGCCTGTCCCGTCCCGCTCCGCGCGAGCAGCCGCAGGAACACCGCGAGGTCCTCCACACGCGGGATGATCTTCTCGATTCCCACCGACGCGATGTGGATGGGCGCGAGCACCATTCCGAGATCGGCGTTCCCCTCGTTCGTGCACACGACGAAGCCGCCGGTCTCCGCCACGGCGAAGTTCATTCCGGTAAGTGTCGCATCCGCGGCGAGAAAGCGCTCCCGGAGATGCTCGCGCGCCGCGCCGGCGAGCGCCGTGGGATCGGAGAGTCCGGCCGGCGTGCCGAGGTGCTCGTGGAACGTGTCGCCCACCTCCTCCTTCTTGAGGTGAATCGCCGGCAGCACGATGTGGCTCGGCCCTTCGCGCCGAAGCTGGACGATCCGCTCGCCGAGGTCCGTGTCGATGACCTCGATGCCGCGCGCCTCGAGGTACGGGTTGAGGCCGCACTCTTCGGTGAGCATCGACTTGCTCTTCACGAGCCGTTGCGAGCCCGCGCGGTCGAGAATCCCGTGCACGATTCGGTTGTGCTCGTCCGCGTCGCGCGCCCAGTGAACCCGCATCCCGTTCGCCAGCGCGTTGGACTCGAACTGCACGAGATACTCGTCGAGGTGGGTGAGCGCGTGCTCCTTGATCGCCGACGCGCGGGCGCGCAGCGCCTCCCACTCCGGGACCGCCGCGGCCGCGCGGTCGCGCTTGACGCGCACGAACCAGAGCGCCTCGTCGTGCCAATCCGTGCGCGCAACGTCCGCGTTGAACGCCGCGGCGGCAGCCGCGTGGTCCACGGGATCGTGCGGCGCCAGGACGGGCAGCTCGACGGCGCGACGCGTCATCGCGCGCGCGCCGTGCCGGCCAGCACCTCGGCCACGTGGTACATCGGCAGTCGGAGTCGCTCGCGCCGCGCCAGACCGTCGAGATGCATGAGGCACGACATGTCCGTCGACACCACGGCCTGCGTGTCGTGCGACGTGAAATCCCGCAGACGGTCGCGGCCCATCTTCACCGACACCGCCGGCTCGCCCACCGAGAACGTCCCGCCGAACCCACAGCACTCGTCGGGACGCGCGAGATCCACGAGCTCCAGTCCGCGCACCGTGCCGAGGAGCGCACGCACCTTGTCGAACGGCTGCTCCTGCAACTCGCTCGGCTTCGCCAGGCCCAGTCCGCGCAGACCGTGACAGCCGATGTGCACCGCGGCGCAGCCGTCGAACTTCGCTCCAAGCAGGGCGACGAGTCCCACTCCGATCTCGTCGTGCAGGTAGCTGCAGAACTCCGTCGTGCGTTCGGCGACGTGCGCGCCGGCGTCGTCGGACCGGCCACCGTGGGCGACCACTTCACCCGCGTGGAGACGCACGTGCACCGCGCAGCTCCCTGAGAGCACGATGATCCGCTCGTACCGCGCGTAGACGTCGACGAACCGCTCGATCGTGGAATGTCCATCGCGGCCGAAGCCGGCGTTTGCGGACGGCTGCCCGCAGCACGCCGCACCCTCGGGAACGTCCACCTGCACGCCGAGCCGCTCCAGCACCGTCAGCGCCGCTACGGCGACGTGCGGGTAGAACTGGTCGACGTAGCAGGGAACGAACAGCGCGGCCGTCATCGATCAGAAGTTGAAGTTGTCGATGTTCGTCTTGTTGAACACGAACGGCGCGCCGAGCCGCACCTCGTCGCCCACGACCTCGAAGGTGCCGAGCTTCCCCGCGTCGAGCTTCGTCGCGCCGGCCTTGAGCTCTCCGGTCGTCAGCGCCTCCGCAGTGCGCACCGCGAGCGCGCCGAGGTCCATCGTGTTCCACAGCACGATGCTCTCGATGACGCCGGACTTGATGTATGGCCGGCACATGTTGGGGAGCGAGAGCCCCGTCACCTTCACGTCCGTGCGTCCAGACTGCTTCACCGCCTCCGCGGCGCCGGGCACAGCCGGCGCGGCGATGGCCATGATCACCTTCACCTTCGGATGCACCTTGAGGACGGTCTGCGTCTCGCTGAACGCGCGGTCGCGGTCGCCCTCGCTCGGCTGGATCGCGACGAGCGTCATCCCCGGATACTTCTTCAGCCGCTCGCGGATGTACTTGATCCACTCGTTCTGGTTGGCCGCGCTGAGGCTCGCCGTAATGATGGCGAACTCCCCCTGCCCTCCCATGATGCGGGCCGCCTCGTCCGTGAGCGTGTAGCCGATCCCCTGCGGTGTGGCCTGATTGACGAAGAAGTCGCGCGCGTCCTTCTCCGCATCGGCATCCCACGTCACGACCTTGATCCCACGCTGCCGCGCCTTCCGCAGTACGGTGGAGATCGCCTCCTTGTTCTCGACGCTCACGGCGATCGCGTTCACGCCGCGCGTGATCCACGCTTCGACGACTTCGTTCTGCTTCGCGGGATCGAGGTCGGTGGGCCCGTCCCACAGCAGCTGAACGTTCAGCGCCGAGGCGGCGGAATCGGCGCCCTTGCGCGCGCTGATGAAGTAGGGATCGCCTTTGGCTTTCGGCATGAGCGCGACGACGGGCCGAGCGCTGCCCGATGCAGCGGCCGCGCCGTTGGTCGAGCCATCGGCCGCCGGTGCGACGCCTCGCAACTCCTGGCGCAGCGAGTTCACCAGCATCCAGTTGCTCGCCGCCACGATCAGCGCGCCGGCGAGGATCACCGCGCTCAGGATGCCCACCTGGGAGTTGCGCACGTCGTCCTGCTCCGTTGCGATGGTTGTGGAAGGAGTCGGTCGCGCCTTCGCCTGCCGCGACAGCAGGTCCACCATGATCGTCGCCACCAGCAGCACGCCAGTGAGAATGCCCGACAGCTCCGCCGGCTGACCGCTGAGCCGAAGCCCGTTCTGCAGCAGCACGATGCTGAACAGTCCGAGCACCGTGCCGAGCACCGTGCCGCGCCCACCGAAGATCGACGCGCCACCGAGCACCACCGCGGTGATCGCCATCAGCTCGTACCCGGTACCGGCATCCGATTTCGCCTGGCCAAGGTGCGCCACGTAGATCACCGCCGCGAGACTGGCGGCGAGACCCGACAGGACGTACACCGCGCCGACTCGCCGCGACACCGGGATCCCCGCGTAGCGCGCACCCTCGGCGGAGTGACCGATCGCGTACAGCGCGCGCCCGAAGCTCGTGCGGTGCAGCCACCACGCCGTGGCGATGGCCGCCGCGACGAAGATGAACAGCTGCGTCGGCACGACGCCTCCGACGTAGCCCTGGCCGAGGTGCAGGAACGACTCCGGAAAACCCGAGTAGTGCTGGATCCCGCCGGTCACCCCCTCGGCGATCCCGCGGAAGAGCGAGAGCGTGCCGAGCGTGACGATCAGCGGCGGGAACTTGAGCCGCGTGATGAGCGCCGCGTTGAGCGCACCCCCCGCGACGCCGAGCAGCAGCGTGAGCGCAATCGCCAGCGGCATCGGCAGGCCGACGTCACGCCAGAGCCAGCCGAGCACGATCGCCGCGAGCCCCATCATCGAGCCAACGGACAGGTCGATGCCCCCCGTGACGATGATCGGCGTCAGCGCCAGCGCGAGCAGCCCGATCTCGACGCCGAGCCGCGTGATCTCGAACGCGTTCCCCGCCGACGCGAAGTTGTGCCCCGCCATCCCGAACACGAGGCACTCGACGGCGATGACGACGAGCAGCACCCACTCGTTGTTGGGGAACAGTCGCTCGGCCAGCGGCGCATTCGCCGCGGCGGCGTCAGCGGGCGGCGACGGCGCGGCGACCGAAGACACTGCCATGACGTTCGAATCGCGCGAGCGCCGCATCGGCGACGAGCGCGGCGAGAATGATGAGACCCTGGATCGCCTTCGCCCAGAACGGGCTGATGCCGACGTACGTCATCGCCGTGCCGATCGTGCCGAGCAACAGCACTCCGATCAGCGTGCCGAGCACCGTGCCGCGGCCACCGGTGATGGCGGTGCCGCCCACGACGACCGCCGCCACCGCCGTGAGCTCGAGCCCGAGGCCGGCGTTGCTCGGTACCGCGTTGAAGCGCACGGCGTTGAGCACCGCGGCGAGCCCCACGAACGCGCCCGTGACAGTGAACACGCCGAACACGACGCGCTTCGGCTCGATCCCCGCGAGACGTGCCGCTTCCTCGTCCGAGCCCACGGCGTACAGGCTCCGTCCCATCTGCAGATTCCGCAGCGCCCACCCACAGAGCGCGAGCATGACGATCGCGACGACGACGATCAGCGTCTGCGCCGCGGCGGGCGCCATCCCGAACCACTGGAAATCGGCGGGCAGGTCCTGCACCCACGCCCCCTCCGTCGCCCAGCGCAGCGCGTCGCGCCAGGCCACTAGCATGGCCAGCGTCACGATGATCGACGGCAGCCCGAGCGTCCCGACGAGAAAGCCGTTCACGGCGCCCATCCCCGCGCCGACGAGCAGCACCACGACCGGCACGAGCGCAATCGGCATTCCCGCCTTGCTGAGCAGGCCGGCGACGACGCTGCACACGGCGAACTGCGACCCCACCGAGATGTCGATCTCGCCGACGAGGATCACCAGCGTCATCCCCACCGCGACGATCAGCACGGGCGCGTTGTTGAGCGCGAGGTCGCGCAGGTTCGACGCCCCGAAGAACGAAGGCGCCGCCACGAGCACGGCGAGCAGCACGGCGACGAGCGCCGCCGCGGGTGGCAGCTCGCGCTTGTGCCGGCTGATCGTCGCCGCGAGCGAGCGGTTCACCGCGGACCCCCTCCAGCCTCGACGAGCGCTCGGAATTCGCTCGTCTTCTCGCCGAGCGCACGCGCCAGC
>DATEOG010000050.1:0-2985 GCA_035274345.1 Gemmatimonadaceae bacterium | reverse complement strand
GCGCCGTCTTCTCGACGAGCGTATTGACGATCGCCTCGTGAAAGGCACGCGCAATGTGCGGATGATCGTCCGCCGTGCCGCCGCGCACCGCGTTGAGCACCGCGGTTTTGAGGCCGCTGAACGAGAAGTCGTAGAACTCCGCGTCGCCGGGCCGCTGGTCGCGGCGCAGCATCGGCCGCGCGAAGCGCATTCGCGCCGGATCGCCGGTGGCCGCGAGCCGCTCGACGTGCGGGCCGCCGGGATACGGCAGGCCGAGCAGCTTGGCGACCTTGTCGAACGCCTCTCCCGCCGCGTCGTCGCGCGTTCGTCCGAGCAGCGAATAGCGCCCCCATTCCGGTACGTCCACGAGCATGGTGTGGCCGCCGGACACGAGCAACGCCGTGAAGGGAGGCACCGCGTCACGATGCTCGAGCGCCGTGCCGAAGAGGTGGCCCTCCATGTGGTGCACGCCGAGACATGGAATGCCGCGCCCGAAAGCGATCGCCTTGGCGAAGCTCACGCCGACGAGCAGGGCGCCGACGAGGCCGGGCGCGTTGGTCACCGCCACGGCGTCGACGTCGTCGAGCGTCGCGCCGCCGTCCGCCAGAGCGCGCGTCACGACGGGAACGATCGCCGTGAGGTGCTGGCGCGACGCGATCTCCGGAACGACGCCGCCGAACACGCGGTGCACGTCCTGCGAAAGGATGACGAGCGAGCGCATCGTCACGTCGTCGCCCGAGCCCTCGATCAGCGACGCCGACGTTTCGTCGCACGACGTCTCGATTCCGAGGATGCGCGTCACGTGCCGAGGCTCACGGTCGCGCCGCGATGGTCGTGTCGCCGCGCGGGGCCGCCATCGACGTCGTCCTGCCACGCCAGTGCACCTTCACCTGTGCCGGCTGGACCTGCACCCCGGTTCCGTTCGTATCGAGATCGGCCACGTGCGGCATCGTATCGCGCATCGCGATCGAGAGCGAATGGGGGCGGATCCCGCGCATCCGGTGCACGATGCGGCGCGGCCCCGTGACGCGCACCGTCTGCGGCTCGAACACGACGTCGCCCGTCGCGCGGACGGTGCTGTCGGTACGCACTACGACGCGTCCGTCGTTCACGATCGGAACCCGACTCGACGCGCGGGTCTCGAACCGCAGAGTGATGCTCCGCGGCTGGACGTCCAGCACACGCACCTGATCGGCGAGCCCGGGCGGCAGGTGCACGTCCGCGGCAGTGAGGTCGAGCACGAGCGTATCGGGTGCATCACCGCCCACGCTGCGTCGCACGACCGGTGGCTCGGCCGCGAGCTTCACGAGATCCGACGCGCGAGCCGCCACCAGGGCGCGCACCTCGGTCGTGCCGTCGAGGAGCACCAGCGAGCTGTCGAGCGCCGGCGAGACGAGCACGCGCACGAGGCCCTCCGTCGGCTTCCGCGCCGAGACGACGAGCCAGAGCAGCAACGCGATGAGCAGTGCGATCGCCTTCAGGCCGAGCCGCTCGGTGGCGATCTCGCGGAGGCGTCGCTGCCACGTGGGAGCGGGCGCGGAAGGAGCGGGCATGCTCAGGCGGTCAGTTGGCGGGTGTCGCCGCGCCCTTCAACGTCACCGAGTCGGGCGTATCGCGCCCTGGCTCAGCGATGCCCGGATCGGGTGCTGTACCCGGCGCGAGGCCCAGCAGCTCGCGCACGAGGGCGCGGTTGCCGGTCGAGCTCCAGTCGTCGGGGCCGATCATCTTGCGCCGGATCGTGCCGTCGCGCGCGATGATGAACGTTTCCGGATACCCGGTGATCTGGTAGTTGCGCGTCGTGCCCTGCTGTGGATCGTGCAGGATCTCGAACGTCAGCCCGAGCTCCTTCACGTAGTCGCGAATGCGCTGCTCGGCCCCAGGATCGTCGACGCTGATCGCCACGACGGCGAGCCCCTGCGGCCCGAGCTCCCGGTGAAGCTTCTCGATGCTCGGCATCTCGACGCGGCACGGCTCGCACCAGGTGGCCCACACGTTGAGCAGCACGACCTTGCCCGAATAGTCGGCCAGCTGCTTCGGCGTACTCTTTCCGTCGAGCGTGACCCCCACGATCGGCGGCGCCTTGGAGCCGACCGTCACGGGAAAGAGCTCGTCGCCGAGGAAGTGCACACCCGCGGCGAGCACACCGGCGAGGAAGAGCACGATCCCCGCGACGATCCCCCACTGCTGGCGGTGCGTCATGGCGCGCTCGTCACGCTTCGTGCGCGCAGCGTGCGCGCAGCTCGGCCAGCGCCGCGCGCGGGTCGCTCGCCGAGAACACGGCGTGTCCGGCGACGAACGTGTCGGCGCCCGCACGCCAGACGGCGCCGATCGTATCGCGGTTGATGCCGCCGTCTACCTGCAGCGCCGCGCCGGAGGGTGCCGCGTCGAGCAGCTGGCGCGCGCGCGCAACCTTGTCCACCGACGACTCGATGAACGTCTGCCCGCCGAAGCCGGGATTCACCGACATCACGAGCAGGAGGTCGAGATCGCGCAACACTTCCTCCACCGCCGTGAGCGGTGTCGATGGATTGAGCGCGACGCCGGCCGTGCATCCGAGCTCCCTGATCCGGGCAAGCTGCCGGTTGAGATGGGGCGCTACCTCGACGTGGATGGTCATCCCGCTCGCGCCCGCGGCGGCGAAGTCCTCGAAGTAGCGCTCCGGCTCGACGACCATGAGATGCACGTCGAGCGGCAGCGTCGTCCGCCGGCGCAGCGTCTCGATCACCTTCGCACCGAAGGTGAGGTTCGGCACGAACCGTCCGTCCATCACGTCGACGTGAATCCAGTCGGCTCCCGCCTGTTCGAGCATCGCGACCTCGTCGCCGAGGCGGGCGAAGTCGGCACTGAGCACGGAGGGCGCGATACGCACGCCACTCATGGCTGCGACACCGGCGGCACGGGCACCGGCTGCGGCTGCGGTGGGGGCACGGTCTCCTGCGGCGGTTCGGTCGGTGGCGGCGTGGGCTCCGCGACGACGCGCAGCGTGATCGTCATCCCTGGCGCGAT
>DATEOG010000049.1:0-2301 GCA_035274345.1 Gemmatimonadaceae bacterium | reverse complement strand
ACGTGCTGTTGCGACAGCTCGACGCCGGCCCGCTGAGCGGCTGGCTGTCGTACACCTTCGCAGTGAGCCAGCGCACCCAGAGCGGCACCGGCTACTGGCCGGGTCACGACCGGCGACACAACGTCAACCTGGTCGGCACGTGGCGCGCGGGCCGCAAGTACACCTTCGGCGCGCGGCTGGGTGTCGCGAGCGGCACGCCGTTCACCGACATCGTCGGACAGGTCGTGCGCCGCGCGTACGATCCGAGCACTCATGGCTACGGCACCGGCGGACTGGCCGGAGAGCGCGAGCCGCTTGGGGGCGTGCGCAACGCGGAGCGCTATCCGCTCTTCCAGCGGCTCGATCTCAGCGTGTCGCGCGCGGGGACGTGGCGCGGGATGCAGCTCGTCCCGTACTTCAGCCTCGTGAACGCGTACAACGCGAAGAACGTGTTCATCTACACCTTCGACTACACGCGCACCCCGCCGACGCGCGAGGCGGCGTCGCAGTTTCCCCTCCTGCCGAGCCTCGGGCTCACGATCGGGTTCTGATGCGTCGCGCGTCGCTCGTTCGACTTGGCGTGGTGACGCTGTGCGTCGTCGGCGCGTGCACGTTCGACGAGAAGGCCGTGGCGGTGCAGCCGGCCCAGGTGGTCGTCCACGCGGTGCTCGACCCGGGCACGCAGGAGCAGGAGGTCCTCGTCGAGCGCTCGCTGTCCGGCGCGGTGAATATCCGGAAGGACCAGCGCTTCGACGCCGAGGATCCCATCAACACGGGAGACGGCGTTCCGATCTCCGGCGCCCAGGTGACGATCACCGGACCCGACGGCCCTGTGACCGGCTTCGAGGCGCCCGTCACGGGGCGTCCTCCGTCGTACTCGAGCGGCCGGTACATCGTGCAGTTCGGGGCGGGGGGAGCTCCGCCGCTTCGTCGTGGCGTACGGTACCAGTTGCGCGTGCGCACCCCCGAGGGCGTCGTCGTCACCGGCACGACGGTGATCCCCGACATCCCTCCCGTCGGAATCGGACCGCGGCTCGACCTGTTCAACCGCGACCGCGACTCGCTGCGCCTCACGTGGCGCGACGTCGCCGGCGCGCGCAGCTACCTCGTCCGCGTCGAGTCTCCCTTCGGCACCTTTCTCCTCTTCACCGACTCGACGCACATCACACTCGACGGCGACCTGCGGAACTACTTCGCGACGAGTCTCCAGCGCGTGTTCATCCCGGGATTCCGCCAGCGCGTGTCGGTCGCCGCGGTGGACTCGAACTTCTTCGACTACTACCGCTCGCGAAACGATCCGTTCACCGGGTCGGGGATCATCAACAATCTCGAGGGCGGCATCGGGCTGTTCGGCGCCGCGGTGAACATCAGCTCGCGTACGCTCGACGTCGTGCAGAACCCGCGTGAGCCCGCGCTCGAGGGCCTGTGGGACGTCGCCCAGTCCCCGCAGCAGATTGTCGACGTACTCCGGTTGTACGTCGAGACGCCAGGCGAGCCAGCGGCGCTCAGCGGATGGTACGTGCAGAACCGTACCAGCGCCGTGCTGGAAGGGATGATCGGCACGCGCACGAACGGACGCATCGTCCTCGAGCTCCTCGTCAACCAGTCGGCGATCGACTCGGTGGCGGTGTTCAGCGGCGAGCAGCGCGGCGACTCGCTCGTCGGTGTCTTCCTTGGCGTGACCGGACGAGTCATCTTCCTGAGACGTCCGTCGCAATCCGGATAGGAGGGACCGATGTCATGTGGCTCGAACTGCTGCGGAGCCGCCGACTTCTTCGGCGATCGCATCGCGCGCCGGAACATGCGCAAGTATCGGCGCAGCGGACCATACGGCACCACCAAGCGATTGCTGGCCGCGCTCGAGAAGGCTGATGTTCCGAAGGAAACCCTGCTCGACGTGGGCGGCGGCATCGGGATGATCGCCCACGAGATGCTGGCCACGGGGACGTCGCACGCGGTGATCGTCGACGCGAGCCCCGCATTCCTCTCCGCGGCGCAGGACGAGAGCGAGCGCCGCCTGACGGCGGATCGCCTGCGGCTGCAGCTCGGCGACGCCGTCGAGTTGCGCGACGACGTTCCCGCCGCCGACGTCGTCACGCTGGACAAGGTCGTGTGCTGCTACGTGGACATGGAGTCGCTGCTCGCCGTCGCGGCGTCGCGCGCACGGCGGGTGATGGCGCTCGTCTATCCGCGCGACGACTGGTGGGTGCGCGCGATCGTGGCGTGCGGGAACTTCGTGCTGCGGCTGCAGGGAAGCGCCTTTCGCAGCTATGTGCATCGCAACGCCGCGATCGAGTCTGCACTCGGCCGCGCGGGCTTGGC
>DATEOG010000048.1:0-2931 GCA_035274345.1 Gemmatimonadaceae bacterium | reverse complement strand
CATTCGTGGGGCTGGTCTGAATCCGTCCTCGCACGAAGTACCCGGTACGGCAGTGCCCTCCTGACAGAATCCTGACATCTCCCTGACCCCCAGGAGGCCTACCCTCCTTCGAAATCAGCTACCATATCCCTCGCATGCCTCCTCGCCTCCCTCGCTCACGCGCGACGATCCTCGTCGCCGTGCTGCTGCTGTCGATGGCGCTCGCCGTCGCGCTCGCTCACGAGGCTTGGCGGGCCGAGCGCTCGCATCGCGCGACCGCCGACCGCACGCTCCGCGACTACGCGGCCTTCGCGGCATGGGAGTTCACCATGGGCGCGAAGGGCAAGATGTACTCGAACATCCTGTACGTCTTCAGCCCGGTGATGCACGAGGAGGCACTCGGTCCGCACGATCCCCTCGAGCTGCCGCAGGTGCTCCTCCGCCCGGCGGTGCGGGAGAAGCTCTGCCCCGCGCCGCCCTACGCGTTCCGTCTCGACGTCGCCACCGGCGAGCTCACCTTCGCCGGCGACGCGCCCTTGCCCGAGACGCAGCAGCAGATCCGCCGCGCGGTGCTGAAGGATCTCGGCGCGTACGTCCGCGACTGGGGATATCGGACGATCATCGAGCCCACCGGCAAGAAGCCGCTCAGCCTCGTCTACCAGGTCAAGTGGCGGCAGGACGGAACCAAGGCCGCGGTCTACGGGGTGGAGTTCTGCGTGCAGGCCATGGCGACGGGGGCGTTCGAGACGATGATGGAGAAGGGCAACGTCCTTCCGCCGGCACTCACGAAGGGACTGCCCAACGACTCGCTCTTCTCGACTGTGGTGCGCGACTGGGAGGGCCATCTGCTCTACAAGTCGCCCCGGCAGTACGCCGGCACGTACGCCGATCACCACGCGCTCGACGCCTACGGAGGGATTCGGACGACGATCGCGATCAACCCGGCCATCGCCGATCGGCTCGTGATCGGCGGACGCCCGCGCTCACGGCTCGCGCTGCTCGGGGCGCTGCTCGGCCTCACCGGCGTCCTCGTCGCCATCGGCCTGCTCCAGCTTCGCCGCGAGCACGAGCTCGCGCGGCTGCGCGAGGACTTCGTGGCCAGCGTATCGCACGAGTTGCGGACGCCCTTGGCCCAGGTGCGCATGTTCGCCGAGACGCTCCGGCTCGGGCGCGTCCGGTCGGAGAGCGAGCGTGCGCGTTCCCTGGAGATCATCGATCAGGAAGCGCGACGGCTCACCCACCTCGTGGAGAACATCCTGCTCTTCTCGCGCGCAGAGCGTCAGCTCGTGCGGCTTGCGCCGCGTCCCTGCCACCTCGCCGGTGAGGTGCGCGAGGCGCTGCTCAGTTTCGCGCCGATCGCGTCGGCGCGGCACATCCGGGTGGAGCAGTCGCTCGACGACGCGGCATGCGCCACGGTCGACGTGGAGGCGTTTCGCCAGATCGTGCTCAACCTGGTGGACAACGCGATCAAGTACAGCCCGACGAGTGGAACGGTCTGGGTCTCCCTCGGCGTGCGCGGCGATGCCGTTCGGCTCGACGTCGAGGACGAGGGGCTCGGCATCCCGCCGGCCGACGCGGAGAGAGTCTGGACGCCGTTCTTCCGTCTCGAGCGGGACGTGAAGTCCGCCGTCGCGGGAAGTGGCATCGGTCTCGCCGTCGTGCGGGACCTCGTCCAGCGGCACGGCGGCCGCACCGGAGTAGAACCGCGGCCCGGTCGCGAGCAGCGAGGATCGCGCTTCTTCGTGGAGCTGCCGCGCTCCACGGCGCTGACGCCCGAGAGAGCGGAGCGTCCAACGGAGAATGCGGTGCCGGACCTCGAAACGGTCGGCGCCTCGGAGAGCGACGCATGACGACCAAGCTGCTCGTCATCGAGGACAATCCCGATCTCGCCTTCGGGCTCCGCAACAACTTCGAGATCGAGGGCTACGAGGTGGACGTCGCGGAGGACGGGCTCGTCGGGCTCGAACGCGCGCGGCAGTGGGATCCCGATCTCATTCTGCTCGACCTGATGCTGCCGGGGATGGACGGCTACCGCGTGCTGCGCACCCTGCGCGCCGACGGCAACGAAACGCCGGTATTGATCCTCACGGCTCGCGGTGAGGAGGCGGACAAGGTGATGGGGTTCCGGCATGGCGCCGACGACTACGTCACCAAGCCGTTCGGCGTGCTCGAGCTCATCGCGCGCGTCGAAGCCCTTCTGCGGCGTACACGGCGCGCCGACCACGATCCGGTCGCCGAGCGATTCGGGGAGATCACGATCGAGCGCGCCTGCCGCCTCGTGCAGAAGGACGGCGACACGGTGAATCTCGCGCCGCTCGAGTACGATCTCCTGCTCGCGCTGTACGACCGGCGCGGCGCCGTGGCGACGCGGCACGAGCTGCTGCGCGAGGTGTGGGGCCACCACGCCGCCGTGGTCAGCCGCACCGTGGACACGCACATCCTCGAGCTGCGCAAGAAGATCGAGCGCGACCCGGCGCGCCCGCGGCACATCCTCACCGTGCGCAAGACGGGCTATCGGCTGCAGGCGTAGCTGTCGTGCGCGCTGCGGCACGCGCGTCCTGACGAAAGCCTGACGAAAGCCCGACGAGAGCTTCACCGCATCGCCACCTGCACTGCGACATGCGATCCTAGCTTGCCGGCGTTCGCCCCACCCGCCGGGAGGCCGTATGGATCGCTCGTTCAGCGCGTCGCGCGCTCGTCATCTTTCGAGGCCGGTGCTCGCCGGCATCGGGCTGCTGCTCGTCGCTGCGCGTGTCGGCGCCCAGGCTCCGGCCAATGCAGCGCGTACGGTGCAGCGCGCCGTCGCGCCGAGCATGGAGCGGCGTACCCTCTCGGCGATGCGCGCGGCCAGCGCGCCGACGATCGATGGCCGCCTCGACGACGCGGCATGGAACACCGCCGCGGTCGGACGCGACTTCATCCAGCGGGCGCCCGACGTCATGCGGCCGGCGA
>DATEOG010000047.1:0-3685 GCA_035274345.1 Gemmatimonadaceae bacterium | reverse complement strand
GAGCGCGCCGGAGCGTTGGTACGTTCGCAGCGGTAACGTGGAGCCCGTTCGCGACCTCTGCTCCAGATAGTGGTACTGCCGGCGGATGCGTCACAGCTCGGTGAGCTCGACGAGCACGCCGGCCGTGGCGCTCGGGTGCAGGAACGCGATACGTTTCCCCTCGGCGCCGAGCCGGGGCGTTTCATCGATCAGCCGGACGCCGGCTTCGCGGCAACGCGCGAGCGTACCGTCGAGATCGTCGACCGCGAAGCAGATGTGATGGATGCCGGGGCCGCGTTTGGCGACGAACTTGCCGATGGGGGTGTCCGGATGCTGGGCCTCGAGCAGCTCGACGATCGTGTCACCGGCCGCGAGGCCCGCGATGTTCGCACCGTCGGCGTCGTCGAGGGGGACGTCGGGAAGGCCGAGCAGGTCGCGGTAGAACGGTAGAATGTCGTCGAGCGCGCGCACGGCGATTCCAATGTGGGCGATGCGCGTTGCACGGCGGGGAACGTCGGTCATGTCAGTGCGCTGGTGAAGTGAGGCGCCGGCGCTGAATTCTAATTCTGGGGGCGGGGCCGGGCAGGCCCGCCGGGGGGAGCGCAAGCGATGTCGAACGCAGTGGCGGTGACGGACGCAGACTTCGAGCAGCAGGTCGAGCAGAACGACAAGCTCACGGTCGTGGACTTCTGGGCGACGTGGTGCGGCCCGTGCCGGATGATCGCGCCGATCCTGGACCAGCTGGCAGCGGACTACAAGGATCAGGTGAAGGTGACGAAGCTCGACGTCGACGCGAACATCAAGACGGCGACGCGCTTCAACGTGCGCTCGATCCCGATGCTGCTCTTCTTCAAGGGCGGCAAGGTCGTCGATCAGATCGTGGGCGCGGTGCCGCGACAGACGATCGAGGCGAAGCTGAAGCAGCACGTCGCCTGACGTTGCCCCGCGGCGACGAGGGGCGTCCTCGTCGTTGCACGGGCCGACGGCGCAGCGCATACTGGGCTGGCACGACGGTCGTTCGTGCCAGCCCATCTTTTTTCCGATGCCCGCCACCGCCACCGGCCTGCACTACCCGAGTCTCCGCGTGCCGTTGCCACGCACGAAGCTCGCCTACGTGCATCTCAAGAATCTGCTCGGTGACGCGAAGCGCGACCGGTCCGCGCGCGTCTCGGGCTACGTGGCGATCTGGCTCCCCGAGGAGTTTCTCATCCTCTATCTGCAGCGTGGGGAGCTGGTCAACGCCTGCCACAACGACGGGCAAGGCTTCCAGCCCATCGCGATCGGCGCAGCGGTCGACATGGTGCCCGCCGATCCGGAGTACGGCGAGATCACGTTCTGCGAAGCCGAGGACGAGCAGCTGGCGTGCATGTTCCACTCGCAGACGTCCGCACCCGAGCCCTGGCCGCCGGAGCTACGCTCGAGTGATCCGTCGGCACTCTTCCCCTACCTGATCAGCTGCACGTTCGACGGTCTCGTGGAGATCGTGGCGGACGGTGGTGTGAGCTACCTGATGTTCGCGATGGGGCAGGTGTCGGGCGGATTCCTCGCCGATGCTGGGAAGGGCACGATGGTGGAGCGCGTGGCGCGACTGTTCGATCGCGAGCGGCTCGCGCTTCACGTCCAGGTGCGGCGGTTCGACGTTCCGCCGCCACTGCCGGTGCAGGCGGCCACGGGACTGGTGCGTGCCTACCGCGATCTGACGACCTCACTGGTGCTTCGATTGGTCGCGGATGGACGCGAAGGCGCGCCGGCCATCGCCGAGCACGCCCGCACGATGCTCGTCGGGGCGCATCCGGCACTCGAGGGATTCTCGTTCAACGGGCGGCCACCCAAGCCCGTGGTCGCCGATGCCGCATCGCTCACGGTCGCGGTCGCCGCGTGGATCAACGAGCTGCTCTGGACAGCCGGCGACCAGGGAGAGGGGAACGGGCCCGCCGAGATTCTCCGCGAGCTCACGCACGAGCGGCGGCACCTGTTCCAGTCCGCCGGACTCTTCGATCGAGTGTCGTGGAAGGTGGCGTGACCGCCGCAGGCGGGGTCTTGTATGTCGTGAGCACCCCCATAGGCAACATGGGGGATTTTTCATTCAGGGCGGTGGAGACGTTGCGGGCGGTGGCGGCCGTGCTCGCCGAGGACACGCGACACACCCGTCATCTGCTCGACCGCTACGAGATCGACGTCCCCCTCCTCGCGTATCACGAGCACAACGAGGCGAAGGCGACGCCGGGCCTGATCGCACGGCTCCTGGAAGGAGAGAGCTTTGCGCTCGTGTCGGATGCAGGGACGCCGCTGCTCTCCGATCCGGGTGCGCGGCTGGTGCGCGCGGCGACAGACGTCGGCGTGCGCGTCGTTCCCGTCCCCGGCGCGTCGGCCCTGCTGGCGGCGCTGGTCGTCTCCGGGCTCGACGTGGAGCGTTTCACGTTCTTTGGATTTCTGGCGCGGAAGGGCCCCGAGCGGCGCGCGGCGCTCGACGATATCGTGGCGGCAACGCACGTAGCAATTCTGTACGAGGCGCCGAACCGAGTGGCTGATACCTTGGCCGAGCTCGCCGGTGCGGGAGCGAGCGAGCGGGCAACCGTCGTGGCCCGCGAGTTGACGAAACAATATGAAGAGCTGCGGCGGGGAACGGTCGCCGAGCTCGCGGCGTATTACGGGGACACGCCGCCCCGTGGAGAGGTCGTGATCCTGATCGCCGGACGCATTCCCCGAGCTACCAGCGAGGACCAGCTTCGCGCGCGCGCCACCGAGCTGCGCGCCGCGGGCCACAGCGCACGCGACGTCGCCGCGGCACTGTCGGCCGAGCTCGGCGCGCCACGCAATCTCGCCTACCGGCTGGCGCACGAATGAAGACCGGAGTGCGGATGCTGCGCGCCATGGCGCTCGTTTCGGCTCTGGCCGTTCCGCTCTCGGCTGCCGGGCGCGCGCCGCGCCTCACCGTGGCGCGCCTGCAGTACGACGGCGGCGGCGACTGGTATGCGAATCCCTCGAGCATCCCGAACCTGCTCACGGCGATCCGCGAGCGCACGTCTCTGCCCGTGGAGCGGACCGAGGCGCGCGTCACGTTGATGGACGAGAAGCTGTGGGACTATCCGTTCCTGCACATGACGGGTCACGGGAACGTGAAGTTCACCGACGCCGAAGTGGTGCGCCTGCGCGAGTATCTGCAGCGCGGCGGTTTTCTTCACGCCGACGACAACTACGGGCTCGACGAAAGCTTCCGCCGGGAGATGAAGCGCGTGTTCCCCGAGCGCGAGCTGGTCGACGTACCGCTGGCGCATCCGATCTATCACGCGGTGTACGACTTTCCGAAGGGACTGCCGAAGATCCACGAGCACGACGGGAAGCCGGCGCGCGGATTCGGCATCTTCCTCGGTGACCGATTGGCCGTGTACTACTCCTTCTCGAGCGATCTCGGGAACGGGTGGGAAGATCCCGAGACGTACAAGGATCCCGTGGCGCTGCACGAGGCCGCGCTGCGCATGGGAATCAATCTCTTCGTCTATGCCGTAACGAGCCGCCCCCTGCCATGACGCTACACGAGCTCATCGAACGCGAACGGCGCAACGTTCGCCTGCGCGAGCTGATCGCCGCCGCGCTGCTCGGCGCGGGCGCCGCGGCGCTCATCCTCGCCTTCGGCGCCGGAGTGCTCGGCGGCTCGCGCTGGCTGGCGCTGCCGCGCGTCGTGCCCTTCCTCGTGTGGCTCGTG
>DATEOG010000046.1:0-3435 GCA_035274345.1 Gemmatimonadaceae bacterium | reverse complement strand
ATCGTGACGTCGGGGCTTCGCGAGGTAGCCACGGCGCGTCTCGTGGCGGCCGGGATTCCAATCCCTCGGGTCATGGTCACCGCGGAGTCGATCGAGCGCGGAAAGCCGGATCCGGAGTGCTACCTTAAAGGCGCGAAGTCGCTCGGCGTCGACCCGCGCGACTGCGTCGTGGTGGAGGACGCCCCGATCGGCGCGACCGCGGCTCGGGCGGCCGGGATGCGGCTCATTGCGCTCACGACGACCCATCGGGCGGACCAGCTCGAGCCGGCAGACCTCATCGTGCCCGACCTGACGTACCTCGTGGTGCGCACCGCGGAGCGCACGAACGGCGCGAGCGGTAGCTCATCACGGCTCGAGATCGGCCGGCGCGGCTGATTCGGCGAGCGGGATTTGCGCATCGTGCACGCGAATCGCGCAGCCAACCGAGCCCGAGAATCCTTGACACGCGCCGCCGAGGGCCGTACTCTGAGTGAGTCGAATACGGTGCGTGCCGCACGCTCGACCGAGACCACCAATTGATCGTGATGCGCTCTTCCCTGGTATCGATTATCGCCGCCATTCCGACCTTGCCGAATCGCAAGGCCGCCATTTCGCGCGGGGAATCGAGGGGTTAGGAGCTAGCGGG
This sequence comes from Gemmatimonadaceae bacterium, assembly GCA_035274345.1. GTDB lineage: Bacteria > Gemmatimonadota > Gemmatimonadetes > Gemmatimonadales > Gemmatimonadaceae > AG11. The sequence goes on along the minus strand of DATEOG010000046.1, from coordinate 2,810 downwards.
TACCGAATGGTGCAACGGCCCCTCCTGACCAGCGGTTAGGAGGGGCTTCTTCGTAGGTCGCCCACACGTGGGAGCGCCGGACACATGGACGACGGATTGACGCAGCAGGAAGGGTTGTACGATCCTCGGCGCGACGAGCGCGACGCGTGCGGCGTGGGATTCGTCGCCCACGTTCGCGGCACGGCATCGCACGAGATCGTACGCCAGGGCCTGACGCTGCTGACGAACATGTCGCATCGCGGCGCGGTCGGCTGCGATCCCTGCAGCGGAGACGGGGCCGGCATCGTCGTCCAGCTGCCGCACGAGTTCTTCCGGCGCGAGGTGGCCCAGCTCGGCGTCGAGCTCCCGAGGCCAGGCGGTTACGCCGTCGGCATGATCTTCCTTCCGACCGACGCGGGGGAGCGTCGTGCGTGCGAGCTCGTCCTCGAGAACATCGTCGAGGAGGAAGGACAGCGGATCCTTGGCTGGCGCGACGTGCCCGCGAACCTCGACCAGGTCGGGCCCGTCGCGCGCGCGGCGGCTCCCGTCTTTCGGCAGGTGTTCATCGCGCGCGGGCGCAACACCGACAAGAAGTCGTTCGAGCGCAGGCTGTACGTCATCCGCCGCCAGGCGGAGAACGCGATCGGCACGCGCGGCGGCTTCTACGTCGTCAGCCTCTCGTCGCGGACGGTCGTGTACAAGGGAATGCTCATGCCCGAGCAGCTCCCCCACTTCTATCCCGATCTGAGCGCTCCCGACTTCACGAGCGCCATCGCGCTCGTGCACTCGCGCTTCTCCACCAACACGCTGCCCACCTGGTCGCGCGCGCATCCGTACCGCTTCCTCTGTCACAACGGCGAGATCAACACGCTGCGCGGCAACCTGAACTGGATGCGCGTGCGCGAGGCGTCGATGCAGTCGCGCCTGTTCGGCGACGACCTGCACAAGCTCTACCCGATCATCGCCGACGGGCAGTCGGACTCGATGTGCCTCGACAACGCCCTCGAGTTCCTCGTGCGCGGCGGTCGCTCGCTCCCACACGCCGTGGCGATGCTCGTGCCCGAGGCGTGGGAGGGGAACCCGCACATGGACCTCGATCGCCGCGGGTTCTGCGAGTACCACTCGACGATGATGGAGCCATGGGACGGGCCAGCGCTCGTCGCGTTCACCGATGGCCGCATGATCGGCGGGACGCTCGATCGCAATGGCCTCCGGCCGGCCCGGTACGTCGTCACGGACGACGATTTCGTCGTGCTCGCCTCCGAGGCGGGCGCGCTCGAGGTGCCGCCTGAGCGGATCGTCTCCAAGGGCCGCATCAAACCCGGTCGCATGTTCCTCGTGGACACGGTGCGCGGCCGCGTGATCGAGGACGAGGAGATCAAGCGTGACCTCGCCGCGCGGCGTCCGTACCGCGCGTGGGTGACCTCCAACCGCGTCGGCCTGGACGAGCTCCCCGAGCCGATCAGCATCGCGCAGCCCGATCCCGAGACGCTCCTGCACCACCAGACGGCGTTCGGCTATACGCAGGAAGAGCTCTCCATGGTGCTCACGCCCATGGCGGTGAACGGCGAGGAGCCCGTGGGCTCGATGGGCACCGACACGCCGCTCGCCGTGCTGTCGCACGAGCCGCAGCTGCTCTACGGCTACTTCAAGCAGCTGTTCGCGCAGGTGACCAATCCGCCGATCGATCCGATCCGCGAGCAGCTCGTCATGTCGCTCTCGGTCAACATCGGTCCGCGCACGAACGTGCTCGGCGAGCGGCCCGAGCATGCGCGCCGCATCCGCGTGCGCGGGCCGATCCTCACGAGCGCGCAGCTCGAGAAGATCCGGTCGGTGGGCGAGCGCGAGGGCGACCCGCACTTCCGCTGCACCACGCTGCGCGCGCTCTTTCCCGCCGCAGGCGGTGCGCGCGGGCTGCACCTCGCACTCGAGTCGCTCTGCCGTCGCGCGTCGCAGGCCGTGCACGAGGGGAACACCATGCTCGTGATCAGCGACCGCGGCGTCGACGCCGACTGGGCGCCGATCCCTTCGCTGCTCGCCACCGCGGCCGTGCATCACCACCTCGTGCGCGAGGGTCTGCGCACCGAGGTCGGCATCATCGTCGAGACGGGCGAGGCGCGCGACGTCACGCACTTCGCGCTGCTCATCGGCTACGGTGCCGGTACGATCAACCCGTACCTCGCCCTCGAGTCACTGGTCGGGCTCGTGCGATCGGGCAACCTGCCCCCGTCGGTGGATGAGCCCACGGCGGAGACGAAGTACATCAAGGCCGCCGAGAAGGGACTGCTCAAGGTGATCTCCAAGATGGGGATCTCCACGATCCAGTCGTATTGCGGCGCGCAGGTCTTCGAGGCGATCGGCCTCGGTCCGCGGCTCATCGAGCGCTACTTCACCGGCACCGCGTCGCGTGTCGGCGGCATCGAGATCGCGCAGGTTGCGGAAGAGACACTCCGCCGTCACCGCATCGCCTTCGGCGACGTGCCCCTGCCGGGCCGTCTCGACTTCGGCAGCAACTTTCACTACCGGAGCCAGGGGGAGCACCACAACTGGAATCCTCTCACGATCTCCACGCTCCAGCAGGCGACGCGCACCAACGACGCGAAGACGTACGCCGAGTTCTCGCGACTCGTCAACGACGAGCACGCGCGTCCCTCGACGCTTCGGGGCTTGATCGAGTTCGCCGAGCAGACGACTCCCGTGCCGCTCGAGGAAGTCGAGCCGGCGTCGGAGATCGTCAAGCGCTTCGCCACCGGGGCGATGTCGTTCGGCTCGCTCAGCGCCGAGGCGCACGAGACGCTCGCCAAGGCGATGAACCGGATCGGCGGGCGCAG